>JAKEFK010000129.1 GCA_022616075.1 bacterium | reverse complement strand
TCCACACCTTGATTCTGGATCAGTCTGCACGCAATGGAACTGTCCAGACCACCTGAAAGTAGGCCGATTGCTATGATTTTGCTCATAAATGACTCGGCTTCCGGAGGGCAGCCGTCCCTGGCCGCCTGGCGGGCACGGAGGCCCGCCCTCCGAGCGAACGATAAAGGTATTATAAATGAAATAGGAACGCAAATATTTACTACCATCAGGTACGGTGCTCGGATTTGCCCGCCATATGAAGGAGGGGATTAAGGTTCCCCCTTTATAACGGGGAGAAATAATGCACTACAAACTAAGATAGGGTTCACTAACCTCTAAGTTCATGCCTTCGAGCCTTCTCGACGGAAACATCCTGGCATCCGGGTTGCGAAGGGCTCCCGCTGGAGGAATCCATTCATGCTACAAACAGCGATTTTTAACAATCCGGAAAGGATTCAGCTCAGCGTTCTTTCGAATCTTGAGAAACGGACCCTTCTATGGCTCGCACAAAGAATGCCACGAAAAGTGAATTCCGATCACCTGACCACTCTCGGTTTTCTCGGAATGTTGCTGGCAGGAATCACTTACTGGATGGCCGGATGGAACAATTACGCATTGTTCCTGGTCATTCTCTTCCTGGCCGTGAACTGGTTCGGAGACAGTCTGGACGGTACACTGGCGCGCGTTCGAAATCAGCAGCGGCCGCGCTATGGTTTTTACGTTGATCATGTGATCGATGCATTT
This sequence comes from bacterium, assembly GCA_022616075.1. Classification (NCBI taxonomy): domain Bacteria; species bacterium. The sequence goes on along the minus strand of JAKEFK010000129.1, from coordinate 12,557 downwards.
GGAATTCTGTTTCTGGTTGCGGGCCTCGCGCTTTCCGGCTACATGAGCCTTTGGGTCGCCGCTGGATTCCTGATTGCATATTACCTGCTATCCAATGAAATAGCGCTCGCGACCGTTTCGCTGGGAAAATTCCGCCTATCGTTCGGTTTATTTGGACCCACAGAACTACGCATCCTTCTAGCATCTGGAAATATTGTGCTTTTTTTTCATCCCGTGATTCATTTGTTCGGCCAGCAGTTCAAACTCTTTGACGTTGGCGGAGTGATCGGAATTGCAGCGTTACTGCTCATCGTTTTGCATTCTGCAATAAAAAACACGTTGACGCTGTACCGCGAAGAGCGAATATGAACCGGTGGTTCCGTTTCATTCTTGTGGGGGCGCTCGGATTAATCTTGCAACTTTCCTGCATTGCTTTCCTGCGTTCGATGGGCGCTCATTACCTGATCAGCACCGCAATCGCTGTTGAAGCTGCCGTTCTGCACAATTTCCTCTGGCACCATTCCTGGACATGGAAGGACAGGCAAGGCTCTTTCATCATCAGAATGCTCTCCTTTCATCTGACGAACGGCTTTATCTCGATTGTAGGCAATTTGCTGCTCATGCCTGTGTTTGTGGAATTGGCGCGCTTGCCAGTTCTTGCAGCGAACTTGAGTGCGATCACTCTCTGTTCGATTCTGAATTTTCTTGCAGCGGATCGTGTCGTGTTTGGTTTGTAGGCAGGCAAGATGCCTGCGGCCCCTAATGCAGGCTCGAAGCCTGCGCTTTTTATTTCGGGCAAAAGACCTGAAGCGAACGAGGATGAATCGAAAACTGTATCGGCAAGGAGCCTGCAAGCTCGCCATCTGCCTGCACCGCAACGCTTTCCGCTCCGGTAACAAGAAGTTCCTTTGCGCGAATCACTTTCACCGATGGAAGCTGTATATGTGTCCTTCGTAAGGCATGGAAAGCGTACTGAAACAATCTGGCCAAACCTGGATCCTGAAACAAACATAAGTAGAGATAGTCATCCGAGATGTCCGCGTCAGGCGTCAATACAAAATACGCGGCATAGTGACGCGCGTTGCAAATGACGGCAAAAACACAATCGGTATTTTGGCCATCAAATTGAACATGAAACTGTGGGAAACGGTAATTGACTGCGGTGTGTATTGCTGAGATTCCAAAAGCGAGCTTGCCAAACTTTCGCTTGATGGAAAGGTTTACATTCTGGATCACGGCAGAATCGAATCCCACGCCAACCATCAGCAGAAAATAGCGGTCATTCGCCTGCCCGACCGATATCAAGCGACTGTTTCCGGTTCCAATCAGTTGAATTGCTTTAGGGACATTTTGAGGAATTCCCAGCTCCCGCACCATCAAATTCGCAGTACCACCCGGCAAAAATCCAAGCGGAATCCCTGTTCCAAACATTCCATTCACGACTTCGTTGATCGTTCCGTCGCCACCCCAGGTCACGATGAGGTCCGGCTTTTCTTGAATCATTTCGCGGACCTGAAGGATGACACTGCCATCCGCTTGCGTTGGACTCGGAACCATTTCAATGCTTTCTGCTGCGAAAAGGCGAATCACTTCTTGCACACGAATCGCGGTCTTAGCCCGCATTCCGGCAGATGGGTTGAAAACCAGATAGCCGCGTTTCATCTAAAATTGAACCGCCAAGGCGCCAAAACGCCAAGAAGAACAATGTATAAAATTTCTTATAGAGATCTTGGTGTCTTGGCGGTTAGACACTTTTTCGTTCAGGCGGCTTTGCCCGGCAAGGGAGGAATCGACACACCTGGACCGTAATGTTGAGCGGTTTGGCGGCTGTTGATCGCCCAAACTGTGAAGAAACAAAGCAGAACAAAAAACCAGCTTAGCCCGTAGCCAAGTAATCCCGGGATGTAATAGTCGATTGCTGCGACAAAAACATTCGCGAGCGCCAGTGGCAACAGGAATTTCCACGCAAAAGCCATCACCTGATCTATGCGGAAACGCGGGAAGGTGCCGCGCAACCAGATCAACACGAAGAAGACCGCCATGGATTTCATCATGAACCATAGCCAGGATGGTAAAACCGGTCCATTCCATCCACCCAGAAATAGAGTTACAGCCATTGCGGAAATTGCAAATGCGCTTAAAAACTCTGCCATCTGAAACAAAGCAAACTTCATCCCGCTGTATTCCGTGTGGTATCCGCCGACCAGTTCCGATTCTCCTTCCGGGGTGTCGAATGGCGTGCGATTCACTTCTGCAATTCCTGTAGTCATAAAAATAAGGAAGCCTAAAAATCCCCATGGATGCAGCACGTACCAGTGCATTCCAAACCAGCCCCCTTGGGCTTCCGCAATCATCCGCGTGGAAAGGGACCCGGCAAACATGATTACGGGAATTAAGGAAAGACCAAGAGGCACTTCGTAGGAAACAATTTGTGCCGCCGCGCGCATTCCGCCGAGTAACGAGTACTTACTTCGGCTGCTCCAGCCTCCCATAACCACGGCCATGGTTTCCAGAGCGGAAATGGATATGAAAAAGAAAATACCGATGTTCAAATCGACCGCCACCATGTTCCGTCCGAAGGGAATCACACCAAACATCATCAAAGCAGGAATCACGATCAAAACAGGGGCCATCACATGCAGAACGCGGTCCGCAGCGGAAGGAGTGATGTCTTCTTTCAGAATCATCTTGATTCCATCTGCGATCGGCTGAAGCAATCCCCACGGTCCCACGCGGTTCGGTCCCCAGCGGTCCTGAATGCGCGCAACAAGTTTTCGCTCGAGCCAGGTCAGATACATCATCAGTAACGGGGCAAAAAGCAGAATAGCAATCATGTTGATCAACATGGAAAGCAGATCCAGCAAGGAACCTGACAAAAAGCGCTCTGCGCCATGGAGAATCATTTCCTTCAACTTCACGAAAATTTGATCCAGCATCAGTACCACTCCAGATCCCGTTTCCGCCACACGTAAATCAGTCCAACAAATAAAATCAGTAAGAAAATTGCCATTTCAACGAACGCAAAAAAACCAAGCTTCTGAAACACAACAGCCCAGGGCAGAATCAAAACAACTTCCACATCAAACACGATAAAAACAAGTGCGTACAAGTAATACTGAATTTTGAACTGTATCCACGCATCTCCGACTTTCTCCATCCCGCATTCATATGGATCCAGCTTTCCCGTGGAAGGTTTCTTCGGACGAACGACGCGCGCGGCAACAAGAGGGAGCATCGCAAATACGGTTGCAATTAGAAAGAAGATTCCCAGAAATGTGTAATGCCAGGTATAGCCGCTCATTTATTTACGATCCCTTTCACCGCATTGAACCAGGCTTCGGCGGACTGAAAATTTTCTTCAGGTGTTCCTTCGATCTTCTGAGAGCGTAAAAAACGGTTCAAAAGATCCCGTTCCAAAATTCCATGCTTGATGAAATAGTCTTCTAATACTGTAACAATGCAACGCATATGCGTGGTTTTGTATTGAATGGAATGCATCAGAGCTTGAACGGAATTGTACATGGACATATACGCCGTGTTGACCTGTTCCAGGGCGTCCTTTTTGCCGGGGGCGTCTTTCAGCTGCTTTTCCGCTTTCTCAAGGTCCTTTGGTATGAGCTTCAATACATCCGGATCGTAGAAGAGATGAGGAGATTCGACCCAGTATCCAAGGTCGGAACTGCGCATCATTGCGGTTTTTCCTCTTTCTTGGCCGGCTCAGCAGCTGTTTCAGCAGGTTTCGTTTCCGGCTGCGCTGCAGGTGCAGCTGCGGGAGCTGGAGCAGGAGCACCGCCTGCCGCTGCAGTTGCGGCGGCTTTCGCAGCCTCCTCCGCTTTCTTCTTGGCTGCCACTGCGGCTGCAGCCTCCTTCGCCTTTTTCTTTTTTTCTTCTTCTTCTTTTACCGCTAATTCTTTCGCCCACGCACGCGGATGCGTCTGCGCATAATATTCGGTGGATACAAGCAAGTCCTGCATGTTATAGATGTGCGAATCTTTGCGTTCATAATTGCTCAGCTCGTAAATGTGGTCCATTTTGATTGCATCAAACGGGCAAAACTCCGAACAGAAACCGCAGTTCATGCAAACATCCATGTCTATGAAGAAATCATTCGCTTTAGGTTTTGGCTTCCCATCCTGAGCCTTTGCCTGAACGATCCAGATGCATTGCGGCGGACACACTTTTGCGCAAATGCCACAAGCAGTGCAACGGCAGTCGCCGGAATCTTCTTCATAGATCAGTACAGGCAACATCCGGAATCTTTCCGGCACCTTTAGTTTTTCTTCCGGATATTGAACCGTGAAGGAGCCGATTTCATCCGGTTGATTCCGGAAAGCAGGCTGGCGCTGTTTGTGTCCAAACCAATACTTGAAATCTTCAACGTACGTTTCGACGAAATGACGCGCCGTAATCGCCATCCCGGTCAAAATGTTCAAGCCGTACAATTTCATAATTTGAACCGCCAAGACGCCAAGGCGCCAAGAAAAAGTCCTACCTGTCTGTTTCTCCTAACACAATATCGATGCTGCCAAGGATTGCAACGACATCCGCTACCAGATGCCCCTTGCACATGTGTTCCAGTCCGGTCAGGTTGATGAAGCTGGGGGCTCGCACATGATATCTATAAGGATGAGCTTCTCCATCACTGACCACGTAGAAACCAAGTTCCCCTTTCGGGTTTTCCACTCTTCCGTAAGCTTCACCGGCCGGCACACGAATCTGCCAGCCTTTTTTGCCCGTGAAAATCTCGCCGGCGGGAAGTTGTTCCATTGCTTGCTTCAAAATCTTCACGGATTCACGCATTTCATCGATGCGCACCATGTACCGGTCGTAGATATCACCGTTTTGATAAACAACCACATTGAAATCAAACCGGTCATAAATCGAATACGGATTGTTCTTGCGCACATCGTAATTGACTCCGCCCGCGCGCAACAGCGGACCTGCGGCGCTGTATGCGATCGCATCGGCGCCTTTCAGCACGCCAACTCCCCTGCAGCGATTCACGAGAATTTCATTTTTGGTCAGGTACTTGTCCATTTCATCGATAGCGCGTGGCAGCCGATCCAGCACAATTTTCTTCGCAAGTGGGATGAATTCTTCGGGTAAATCTTCCGCAACTCCGCCGAAACGAAAGTAATTGCACATCATGCGGGAACCGGACGCCATTTCGAAGAGGTCGAGAATCAATTCCCGTTCTTCGATTGCGTACAACGCGGGTGTGAAAAAAGCGCCCAGATCGTTCAACAGAAAACCGATAGCCCAGAAATGATTCACGATACGGGTCAGCTCTGCCATGATGATGCGGATATATTCAGCGCGCTCCGGTGGTTTGATTCCGATCAATTTTTCGACCGCAAGCGAATAACCAAAATTATTTCCCATCGAGCAGATGTAATCGAGACGGTCCGTGAAGGGCATGTTCATGATGTACGTATTTCGCTCGGCAATCTTTTCATGATTGCGATGCAGATATCCCATAACCGGCTCGAGGCCTGCTACCCGCTCTCCTTCGATCAACAACTTCATGCGGAACACGCCATGAGTGCTGGGATGCTGAGGCCCCATGTTGATCAACAACTGATCAGGGCTCATTCTTTCGGTCGTCACCGCCCCGATGGGTGTGCCCAGATCATCACCCGTTGGCGTCCACTGATCCGGATTCCAACCCTTTGGATAGATCACATTGCGATGAAAAGGGACTCGCTCTTCGGCTCGCTGATGGTTTCCTTCACGCCAGCGGCTCGAAAAGATTTTTCCCGGTTCTTCATAGTAAGGTTCGAGGTAATCTTTTCGCAGCGGAAAACCCTCGAAACCTTCCCACAACAGAATCCTTTTCAAGCTGGGATGTCCGTCGAAACGGATTCCCATCATGTCCCAGACTTCCCGTTCCTGGAAATTTGCGCCGGACCAGAGAGACGTTAATGAGGGCACCGCAGGGTCCTCTTTCCGTGTTCTCACTTTCACGCCGAGTACTGGACCGCCTTTTGTCGTTGAGGCAAGATGATAAACGACTTCGTAAGAATCCGCGTAATCCACCGATGTGAGGTTTGCCAGATAATCGTAGCCGTGCGCTTCTTTCAGATGCTTGAAAACTTCTAATGAATTAGAAGGATTTACGACAAGGTTGTCTTTTTGAGCCTGAACAGCTGCTTCAGCTTTTAGAGCTTGATTGATACTTGCCGCCAGTTGTAGCGCGGGCGTCTCGCCTGCGGTGGTTTCCTCTATGGCAGGCGCCGGATGTACTTTGGGCAGCTTTTCGAATTTGCGTTCGTATTTTTCAGGATTGCGAAAAGCATCGCGAATCTCATCCATTTGTCTCGGGTCCACCAGATCAGGACCCAACAAAGGAACCGCCGCTGCCGCGGGAGATTCTTTAGAATACCACCGCGCATCCCGGATCGACTCCCCGTCAATTTTCTTTTGAAGAGCAATCAGTCCATCCAGAAGCGCCTGTGGAGTCGGGGGACATCCCGGAACATAAACATCAACAGGAACGAATTCATCAATGCCGCTGACCACGTTGTATCCTTCTTTAAACGGACCGCCGCCTGTAGAACATGCGCCCATGGAGATTACGTATTTGGGCTCCGGCATTTGATTGTACAAACGAACAATCATGGGAACCATTCGCTTCACAACCGTTCCGGAAACGATCATCAGATCCGCCTGGCGGGGTGTTGCGCGAAAGAGCTCCGCTCCAAAGCGAGCAATATCAAAACGGGAAGCGGCTGTGCAAATCATTTCAATCGCGCAGCAGGCAAGTCCGAACTGCAACGGCCACAAAGAGGAACGCCGGCCCCAGTTGACAACCTTGTCCAGCATATCGAGAAACTTGTCCCAGGTTGTAATGGAGATATGCCGCTTAACTTCTTGCTCTAAAACCTGTTCGTCAGTAAGTTGTTCCGACATATGAGAGATTAATATAGACGAAAAGAATCTCGGTCACAAGACACTGAAGGGAGTATTTCGGCGGTAGCGCGGGCGTCTCGCCTGCGAAACTGCGCAGACGGGACGTCCGCGCTACTCTGGCTAGATTTACTTAACGACTTTTGCTGCAAATGACGGAACCGATTCGTTCACAAGACTCTTTTCGATGATCTCCAGTTCTTCCGGAATCGGCTCTGAACCCTTTTTCGTGACCACCCCACGTGCTTCAAATGCTTCCCTTTCCCAGCGAAGCCAAACGGAATTGCAGAAGTCTAGGAAACAGCTCCGGTCTCCAAAAGCAACGCCATCACGCTTCAGCATGATGCCGTGTTTTTTTCCGCATATGTCGCAAACTTCTATTACAACTTCCATCTTTCTCCTCCCATCCTGGCCTTCAACACGAAGGCTCATTGTGGTTCTCACACATAATAATGAGAGGTTTGCAATCTTCTGCAAACTGGTACAAAAACGAATGTTTGTCATCGCTATGGTTACAAGGTTTGCTATCAAAAATATTTGACAACAAGAGACTAAGATCTTATATTTTCAATTGCAAAGTTCCGAAGCATGGTCAAAACGAGCCAAATTACTTGTTTTTAGTACTTTCGGACAGATATTCAACAGGAAAAGGAGGCAGGAATTATGAGTAAAATTATTGGGATTGATTTGGGAACCACAAACTCAGTGGTCGCCGTTATGGAAGGGGACCAGCCGGTGATCATCTCGAATCCGGAAGGGGGCAGAACGACTCCTTCTGTCGTGGCATTCACCAAATCAGGGGATCGTCTTGTCGGCCAGGTGGCAAAACGGCAGGCAATCACTAACCCCGAAAACACCGTCTATTCGATCAAGCGGTTCATGGGAAGGCGTCACGAGGAAGTCCCGGACGAAATCAAAATGGTTCCGTACAAAGTCGTGCAGGCGTCAACCGGAGACGCGCGCGTAGAGATTCTGGGTAAGAACTATTCGCCTCCTGAAATTTCGGCGTTGATTTTGCGCTATCTCAAGGAGGCAGCGGAAGCCTATCTGGGCCAAAAAGTAAGCAAAGCAGTCATCACAGTTCCGGCATACTTCAATGACAGTCAGAGACAGGCGACAAAAGATGCGGGGCAGATTGCCGGTCTCGAAGTCATGAGAATTGTTAATGAGCCAACTGCTGCCGCACTTGCCTACGGAATGGACAAACGAAAAGATCAAACTATCGCCGTCTACGATTTTGGTGGAGGAACGTTCGACATTTCGATTCTGGAAGTGGGCGAAGGAGTTGTCGAAGTAAAGGCCACCAATGGAGACACGCATCTTGGTGGTGACAACATCGACCAACGTATCATCGACTGGATCATTGAAGAGTACAGAAAAGATCAGGGAATCGATCTCAGCAAGGATCGTATGGCGCTGCAGCGTTTGAAGGAAGCTGCTGAAAAAGCAAAGATGGAACTTTCCACAACACTGGAAACGGAAATCAATCTTCCTTTTATTACAGCAGATGCGTCCGGTCCAAAACATCTTTTGATGAAATTGTCCCGCGCAAAATTGGAAACCTTGATGGAAGACATCCTTCAGCGAAGCGTAGGACCCTGCAAGCAGGCTCTTGCGGATGCAGGCTTAAAACCGAGCGATATTGATGAAGTGATTCTTGTTGGTGGATCCACGCGTATACCTAAAGTTCAACAAATTGTGAAAGAACTTTTCGCGCGGGATCCTCATCGCGGTGTGAATCCGGATGAAGTTGTGGCGATCGGAGCCGCTGTGCAGGCAGGAGTTTTGTCCGGTGATGTGAAAGACATTCTCTTGCTGGATGTCACTCCGTTGTCGCTTGGCATTGAAACTCTGGGACACGTCAGCACAAAACTGATTCCTCGGAACACGACGATTCCAACCCGTAAGAGTGAAATCTTTACGACTGCGGCTGATAGCCAGACCGAAGTGGAAATTCATGTCCTTCAGGGCGAACGGGAGATGGCATATGACAACCGGACACTCGGCCGATTTAATCTGGTCGGAATTCCAGCCGCCCCGCGCGGTGTTCCTCAAGTCGAAGTTACTTTCGACATTGATGCAAATGGAATCGTGAATGTTTCGGCGAAGGATCTTGGCACCGGAAAAGAACAGCGAATCACAATCACTTCTTCCAGCGGTTTGAATAAAGATGACGTAGACCGGATGGTAAAGGAAGCGGAATCACATGCAGAAGAAGACAAGAAGAAAAAAGAAGAGATTGAAATTCGGAATCGCGCGGATTCGATGATTTACAACACGGAAAAACTTTTGAAAGAGAACCGCGAGAAACTTCCCGAAGAGGAAGCAAAGAATATTGAGACTGCTATCGAAGCTTGCAAGAAAGCAGTGGAAACCGGAAACAAGGATGAGATTGAAACGAAACTGAACGAGTTAACGAAGGCCTCGCATAAGCTGGCCGAGGTGCTGTACAAGCAAACTGCAGGAGCGGGTCCGCAAGGTTCGCCTCAACCTGAAGAGCCGGGACCGCAAGCTCCTCCCGGCGCCGGTGGAGATGGTGGCGTGATCGATGCCGAATATGAAGATGTAAACAAGAACAAATAGTGCCAGCTGGAGCGCGGACTATGCGTCTACGCGTCGCGCGTCCACTAGGAAAAACTGATGGTAAAAGAAGATCTATATCAAATCCTTGGAGTGAACAAAAAAGCCACCACGGATGAGATCAAGAAAGCTTACAAGAAGCTTGCGAGAAAATACCATCCCGATGTAAATCCTGGCGACAAAAAGGCAGAAGATCAATTCAAAAGAATTTCCGGCGCCTATGCGATCCTTTCCGATCCCGCGAAACGCGCACAATACGATCAATACGGAACTCTATTTCCCGAAGGTCAGGCGCCACCGGGAGCGGGCCAGAATGCGAATTTTGACTTCCAGGGATTCGATTTTTCTAACCTGGGGGGCAGTTCTTTTGGCGATATCTTCTCGGATTTGTTCGGAGCTTTCCGCAGTGGTGGCTCCGGCCAGGGCGGAACGCGCAAGGGCAAGACTCAAAACTATGAACCCAGAGCCGAAAGAGGTCAGGACATACTTCACTCGATCAACATCAGTTTTCTGGATGCGATTCGCGGAATCTCGACAGAGATACACATGGACAGGCAGATTCCGTGCAGCACGTGTCGCGGTAGCGGCAATGCTCCAAACTCCACGCCGAGTGAGTGTGCGGAATGTCGCGGCACCGGCCAGGTGAATCGTTCGCGTGGTTACATGAAATTCTCTTCACTCTGCCCGGTTTGCGGCGGAAAAGGAGTGATTCAAACACCCTGTTCCGTTTGTAACGGCAGAGGAACCGTTCGAAAACCGGAAAATATCCGGGTGAACATTCCACCGGGTGTAGATAGCGGATCGAAAGTCCGCGTTGCGGGAAAAGGACATGGTGGAATCGCGGGAGGTCCGGATGGCGATCTGTATTTAATGGTAAACGTCGCTCCGCATCCTATATTCAAACGTGAGGGAGACAATGTGCATTTAACCGTGCCGGTTACGGTTTCAGAAGCCGCGCTCGGCAGCAAGATAGAAGTCCCAACAGTCGATGGTTCCGCAACAATGAAAATTCCGCCCGGCACTCAATCGGGACAAGTTTTTCGATTGAGAGAAAAGGGAGCGCCATCGCTTCGGGGAGGCGCTCGAGGGGATCAACTGGTTGAAGTCCGGCTCGTGTTACCGCCGGTTCGGGATGAAAGAAGCAAGGAGATTCTGCGGGAACTCGAACGATTGAATCCCATCAATCCAAGAGAAGACCTGCTCAGGTACCGGTCATGAGAAAAAAAGAAGAAACTTATTACGCAATCGGCGTTGTTGCCAAGATGTTTAATATTCATCAGCAAACGCTGCGCCTGTATGAGAGAGAAGGTCTGTTGAAGCCGGCACGTTCTCATGGCAACACACGCCTTTATTCAGAAAAAGACCTGGAACGGCTGGAGCTGATTCTCAATTTAAGCCGGGACATGGGAGTAAATCTTGCGGGGGTCGATATCATTTTGAATCTGCGGGAAAAGATCCAGGAAATGCAGCAGCAAATCAATGAGTTGGTCCGGTACCTCAAGACAGAACTGGAAAAAAATGTAGAGCAACCGCAGACCGGCGGTCCGGGACTCGTGAAGTCTCCCTCCGCGAATCTGGTACGGCTTTCGCAAATTATTGGAAAGTAATTAGGAGGAGATGTAAGTAATGCCGCCTTCAGATAAGAGGCCAAAACAGTCCAGCAGGGAGATGCGTCTTTATCTGAAGGAAATCTCAAAAATCCCGCTGCTCACTGCTGAGGAAGAAAAGGAGCTTGGAGCCCGCGTCAGGAAAGGAGATACGGCGGCGCTTCAGAAGCTCGTGGAATCGAATCTTCGCTTTGTGATCAAGATTTCAAAAAAATACCGGGGCTTCGGTTTGTCTTTTCTGGACTTAATCAATGAAGGCAATCTTGGTTTGATCGAAGCGGCGCGCCGTTTTGATCCGGAGCGAAATGTGCGATTCACATCTTACGCTGTCTGGTGGATCCGGCAGGCAATTTTGCATGCCTTGACCAGCATGGGACACCCGTTGCGTCTACCCGCCAAAATATCAAACACGATGTTTAGGATGGGAAAAACCATCACAAAAAAAACGGCGGAGTTGAATCGCCGGCCAACGATGGAGGAAATCGCCGCCGATATGGGGATGGATGAAAAGGAGCTGAGCTCCATGATTGAAGTGGCCGGAGGAGCAACATCCCTGAACCAGCCGCTGGATGAACAGGGTGAATTGGTTTTGGAAGACGTGCTGATGGATGGTTCTGTTTCGGTGGAAGAAGAGCTGGAATCGCAGTTCCTGAGCAAGCATGTGGCGGAAGCGATGGAGCGGCTCGATGAAAATGAACGAAAAATTCTCACTCTGAGGTTTGGTCTGGAGGATGGAGTCTCGCGCACTTTGAAGGAGATTGGCGACTCGATGGGACTGTCCCGTGAACGGATCCGGCAAATCGAGGCCAAGGCCCTCAACAAAATCCGGCACAGCCGGCGCGCCCGCACCCTCGCCAGCTACCTCAACTAGCCTGCTGCTATTGGCACTCTGGTCGAAGTAGGTCTCGGCCGCAAAGTAGAAGTTCCGGTTTCTTTCGCGCTAATGCGATTTTCCTTTCAGATACACAAATCGTTCACCGGAAACATTATCCGTTACGATTCGTTCGATACGGCCTCTGAGGCCGTCAGGAATCAAAGCGTTTTTTGAAAGAATTCCCCAGGTCAGATGATTTTCCTCTATAAAAAGCAATGATGGCTGTCTGAATACTCAGATTCTTGTCCTGTTGCTTTCGCGCTTCAAAGAAGCGATAGAACATTCCTGATTGTTTCATGATTCTGCTTCTGTACTTATCGGTTTCTTCAAAATAAATAGGCACTCCAAACAGCGGTATTCTAACGGGTCGCGCGCGAAACGTTGATTCAGGAATCTCATAGACATTTAGTTCGATTGCCTTCAAATAATCCGGCATGAAAATCAAATAATCATCTCCTAAGGAATGGGTCACGACATGTCTTTTTACCCAACTGCCTTCGAAGTCGGATCGCGTTTGCAAACTGAACCCGATCTTCGACTCGGGTTTCAAACTTCTGATCGTATTCAGATATTCTGTCGAATGCGATAATTCGGCTCTTAAGGAAGGTGTA
>JAKEFK010000128.1 GCA_022616075.1 bacterium | reverse complement strand
GGCAGACGCGCGACGCGATAGACGCATTGAGCCGTTAGCTCAGGTGGTAGAGCATCTGCCTTTTAAGCAGAGGGTCGCTGGTTCGAGTCCAGCACGGCTCATTTTTCAACGCTCCTCGGAAAACTGCACAAATCACCTCGCCAAACGCAGAGTGAAAATCAAGTTAAAATTCCTGTTTGCATTTTCGTTTGCATTTTGTTAGTGTGGAAATAACAACCTGGCAGAGGGTCACCTGATTTTGGCCATCGGGGAATTGGAATAAAATGGGCGTTACAATTCGCAAGGACAAGCGCTACCGCAATCGATTTATTGTTGACATCAAAGCGTATGGCAGACGCAAAGCAAACAGCTTCCATAGCAGAGAAGAAGCGAGCGCATACGCCAGAGCGGCGAAGAAATTACTTGCCAAAGGGAAGTTCCAATTTGAAGAAACCGGAGATTATGACTCTGGAGATATTACTGTGGCTGAATATTACCAGCAGTTCAGGCAAGAATATCTTACAGCTGGAGTGCGGGAATCCACCAGGGTGAGCTACGATGGCAGCTTTGAGCTTCACATTCTGCCGGAACTTGGGAAAATCCCCCTGAGCGATCTTGAAAGAAAACGAGTGAAGAAGTTTGTCGGAACTCTTATTGCAAAAGGTCTTGCCAAAGCGTCGATCCGGATTGTACTTTCGGAACTCTGCGCAATGCTGAATCACGCGCTGGAAGATGAACTTATAGTAAGAAATCCTGCCATCAAGCTGCATCGCCTATACCGTGAAGTTCGCGGAAGAACAGATGAAGACGAAAATACTTTTGGGGGAGTTCATGAAGTACAAATCTACAATCGGCAGGAAGTGGAACTGTTTTTGAAAACGGTTTGGGAAAATTCACCAGACTACTTTGCGCTTTTCCTCTGTGCACTTCATACTGGAATGCGCTCAGCGGAAATCGCTGGTTTGCAATGGGGTGATATCGATTGGAATCAACGCCTGATGATTGTCAGAAGAATTGTAAACAACAGAGGGAAGGTTACACCAACAAAGACGAATCGAATCCGCACAATCGATATGTCGTCGGCGTTATTCAATGAACTGAAGGAACATCTGGAGAGACAGAAACTTAAATGGAGTGAAGACCGACTTCCTAAATGGGTATTTGCAAATCAAGATGGAAATCCGGTTGATATGAAGAATGTCTATCATCGGCACTATCTGAAAAATATTGAGAGAGCCGGTCTTCGCCGGATTCGATTTCATGATCTGCGGCACACGTTTGCGTCGATGCTGATTCAGCAAGGTGAGTCTCTTGCTTATGTAAAGGATCAGTTGGGACACAGCAGTATAACCTTGACCGTAAACACGTACACCCATCTGATTCCTGGCAGTAACCGCCAGGCAGTCGATAAGCTTCCGTCGTTCAAGAAGTCTGAAGAAAAGGGGAAAGTTCTTTCAGTTGTGAAAGGAAAAAAATAGACCTAACCCGTTTTCCGCAGTTCATCGATCACAAGTTTTGCTTTTTTGGAAATACTGTCAAGATCGATGCGCTGAACTTTGCTTTTAAAGATCCAAGCGTCAATTTCCGATTTTTTGAAAAGAACTTTTCCGCTTGGTTTGTAACGGCGTAAGTCTCTTGCGGAATCCAGCGTACGAACACTGAGGCCAGTATAGGTAGCGGCTTCCTTTTTGGTCATATACCGGTCCGAATCCAAAGACGTCAGCTCTTGGCGGGCAGCCATTTTACTTCTGTTTACTGATCGATCTGGTTGTTCCGAAAAGGGCTTTGCTGTCTTCACATCTTTTGTAAATTGCAAAGGGTTTGCCAAACGACTACGGTTCAGGTATTGAACGAAAATAGTCGATTCGTGCTCGATACTCTTGCAATTCGTTCCGGCAATGCCTAGATCATGAACGGGTGGAAGTCGAAAACCTTTCTTATCTGCACTAAAACTTTTCGACCTTTGAGTATTTTGAAGCAATTTTCTTCACCATTTCTTCTCGATTGGAGTTGTGCCTCCGAATGGCATGAGAACTGCATTATGACTGAATGGGCATGGTTTGCCCGATCGACACCAGACTTTCACTTTGGTAACTGGGGTTCAAATCCCCATGGGGACGCCTTAACCTCCTCGAGAGATCTTGGGTAAGCTTGGTTCAGATTGGTTATTTTTGTTCTTTTTCTAGCCTAGTTTTAGCCCAGTCAGAAATCCATTTTCACGGCATTTTCTGCATCCCAAACTGCCGAACCGCGGCGATCTTGCAAAATAGCGGATCGCAGTAAATACCTCAAAGTAAATTTGAGGCCCCCCAGGTCTTGGCAAGTAGCTTGCTTCCCATCTGTTTGGTCCCGGAATCTCGGGATCTGCTCTTTGAAATTTAGGGAAAGGGAAACAGCAAAACTGCATGAGCTATCCCTCCTGCTGGCCCGCACAAATTTGCATGTGCTTCCGGCAGGAGGGCATAGCTATGCAAGAGACAATCCGTTTCGCAAAAACGTTTCCTTGTTATGCGTGTAACCGGCTCGTAGTTGCTGGACAAACAACGATCAGTTGCAGCAATTGCCGCAGCAACGTAACACGCTTCTTGTTTGAAACGCGCGTGTCAGTTCGGGAAGGGAAGTTGGCTTCGTGTGTTGCGAAGCTCATGAACCTTCCTTTGCAAGACCGTGTAAGCGAAATCTGGAGGCTCATCCTCGCTTCGAAAGAAGGCGCCGCAACGCGTTACCTCCAAGGGTGGTACTCGCGACTTGTGGCTGCCTGATACGAAAGAAGGGGCGAGGGAACTGCTGCTTTCCCTTTCTCCTTCCTTTTATGTTGGGACCGATGATCATCAGTTAGGCCTGGGAAAAATGAGTTGAAGAACCGCGCCTGAAAATCGATGTTATCCACAATGCGGAAGACGGTTTATTTTGATTCCAACGTATTTGTGGATCTTCACAGCTTGAGAAACGGCATCACTCAGGACGGTCGGAAACTACTGGAAGCATCAGTTCGGAGCGGTAAGTTCGACATTGTGCCAAGCCTGCTAAATTTTGAGGAATCACTCCATTCCGGCTCTGAGACGTTTGATCCGACAGCGCGTTTCCAATTCATGTTGCGGATCACGAACTGGAATCGGATATTCAAAGGGCATAATGACCTCGTATACGATGAGATAAAAGCTTTCTGTTCCGGGGAGCAAATCCCTTCACCGTATATCGAGGACAGCAAACTCAAAGATCGAGTCATTTCTTTTCTGCATAATCCCAAACTCTTTACAAAAGACGAAGAATTTAAAAATCTGATGCAGGAAGCGCGAGCAGAAAAGATCGGTTTTATGAATCATTCAAAAGAGATACTCAAAAACTTTGTGGCGGGCAAGAAAAAAGCAATCAGCGCTGGAGAAAAGACGGAAAAGGAATTTGAAGAATTGTACGACCATTTTCTGGAGTACAATTCAGAGGGTATCCTTACGCGGTATGACCTTTTGAACGAATGCAACGCAAAAGATGGAATACCAGATCTTTTGAAGCATTCCCCTCGTCTCAAAGCCGTGCTCGCGTACAGTTACTCCCTTGTATATGGGGAAATGTTTGAAGCTCTCCAGCCGGTATCCGGAGACAGAACCGATATCCAGCACGCGATTTACGCGTCATGTGCTGAAAATTTTGTAACGCATGATGAAAATTTCAATCGTCTGATATCACGCATTCCAGACCTAACCGTTAAAGTTTTTGGGGCGCTGAAGGATTTTCTTCAAAACATTTAGAAGGAATAACGATGGCCAATCAAAGGAATGTTTCCGAATTGACTCTTCTTCAGGGTGCATTCCATGCGATGCGGAATGCCGGCCTTCTTCTTACGAGTGCGGCGGCACTTTATGAAACGAAACAGTATTCCGGTTCACTCATTCTTGCATCCTTCAGCAGAGAAGAAATCGGTAAATCGGAAATCCTGATCGGCCTTCGGAAGAAAGCATTGAGTGGAGAGAATATCAGTGTGACGCAGGTTCGAAACGCCTCCGATAATCATGCATCAAAGATGATTGAAAGCAGGGCTGGCATACACACTCTCCTTTCCGGCACAGAACAAGAGAAATATGGAAAGGCTCTAGACCCGAGTACGGTTGATTGGAACAATCCGGAGGAGCGGGCTCTTTACGCTGAGTGGTTTCAAGCAATCACGGAACGCGCTGAGCTGGTCAAAGAAAAGGCCTCCGGCCAGATGTATAAGAAGAGAGTGAGCCTCCTATACGTCGATTTGAATGAGGACGGAGAAACATGGAACTTACCCGAAGAGGTTACGGCAGGAACGGCATGCTACTTCATAAGCATGGTCGCAGCTGACTATAACCTGCGCTCCAACAAACTACGAAACGAATATGGAGCGCAATGGAAGGATCATCCAGAATTCCCTGAGGCCGTATACCTTAAACCGCCACTACCCAAATAAGGGTCTTTCTTTGCTTAACTCGCCGATCTGGCGTTATTTGGAGATTGAACAACGAGCTTTTCAGTCGCTGATTTGTCAGCCATCCTTGCCGCCATTCGCCATCTTTGGATACACAGGGATGAATAGTGTTGTAACTGCGGTCAGGCTGAAGTTTCAGGAATTCAATTTCTTGATCAGCAGTTCGGCTATTTTGTCGATGCCTTTATCAAGTGGAAGATAGCCAATTGTAGGAGGCATTCCATCAAGCTCGGCGTCATCTACTTTTATAGGCAAAATATATTCCTTGCCTTTTTCATTTAGTGCACGCGCCTGAGCGCTTTGTCTTTCATGATCGGTCCAGATTCGTTCTTTGTAATCTTTTGAAACAAAAATCACGCAAAAACGAGCACGCTTCCTGAAAATCTCGTCAAACGTGTCGAAGAGATTCTTTCCCCAAAGGTATTCCGTATAGAAATCGTCATAAAATACTGCAAAACCGGCATCTCTCAGCATAGTGGCCAATCTTTCGGCATGTTCGCGTTCAGTCGCAGCGAAGGAAATAGCAACGTCGAATTGATTCAGGTCTTGTGTTTTGGTCTTGGACTTTGGGCGTACAGTTTTTTTCTCAAGATCTCTGTTAAGTCGTACTTCGGGTTTTGGAAATGGCAAGAAAGTTAAGCCGACTTTTTCAATCTCTGCATTGGCAGTTAGCAACCTTTGCACTCCCGGTGAAAAGTATTGTGCATGCGAATCGAACCATCCGTGGGCGTTCTGAGCATTGCTATCCCAAGGAGCATCTCCTCTGGACTTAAAGGCAATAGATCGCCAATCACACGATTCGAAATCGTATTCCGGACATTGCGGAAAATGTTGCATTCCAAGAAACTGAAAGGCACTCTGAAGTTCTGAGGACATTGGCGGATGCTTCGGGCCGTAATGTATTACCCATCCTTTCTCATATCCGGTTTCAAGCCAGGTAAACTTGTATTGAAAAACCTCATCTTCAGATTGCTTCATGAATTTGGTTGTCATCGCAGTATGACCATCACCGGACATTTGGCGGTCGTGGCGACCACCACTTGAATGGCGCCCGAAGAAGTATCCCCAACCCTCGGGCTGGGCAAAAAAGAATCCGCATCTTTGGAGGTCACCCTGCGCAGCCGTTACGTTGTGAAATGCGCCATCGAAAACAACTGCGAACGTATTAATGTCAAAATTCAGATCAACCCAACGGGAATAACATTCCTGGCCGCCAAAAAATGGACAGACGCTGCGGGTAAACCCAAGTGACTCAGGAAATCCGTGAGTTGATATCCGGATAAACCGTAAGATCGAGGCGAAGCATGTAGACTCCAGCCGATATCGTCCTTGCTCCATTGAAGTTTTGCCACAACGAAATTGACACCCCCAGATGCAGTTTCTCCTAGAATCTCTGTCTTTAACGCTCGATGAAGATCTCTATCATTCATATGTGTTTGAGTACGACCCGTTTCTTCAAATCAAGTATAGCGGAGAACGAAATCGCCATAACTATAATAACAAACGAAACACATGTTAATCGCGGCAGACTTTCATTTTTCTCTTATCTCCTCTTTAGATTTTCCTCAATTTCGTTTGACAGCGAGGGAACTGCTGCTTTCCCTTTCTCCTTCCTTTATACTTGGAACAGATGATCATCAGCCAGGACCTGGTAACTTGCGCCTGTGCGCGGATGCGCACGGAAATGCACTCCATCGGGAACTCTCGTTTTCGCTGTCCGCTTTGCGGCTTGACCATCCGACTCCAGATCAAGATTGCGCCGGAGAAATGGTATCGGAACGAGTGTGGGGATACATCTCCTGATCATCCGTTCTGTGAAACCTGTGACTCCCGAATGCATTATTCAGGCCCTGGATACGACTTTCACGCGGACTCATATTTCATGGATTGCGCGTTTTACTGCCAGCGCAACGATAGTCACGTTGTTGGTGCCTATTTTAAACTCATCTCCAACGAAGACTGGGACACAGCCAAAGAATCTGCAACTCAAAACCTGATTGATTTGGCGCTGGACAGCGTATTATTCGATGTTCCAAGCGCTGCGGATAAAGCTGAACTCATTAGCGCGACGCCCGATGGCGGAATTCTGGTAGACATTTCCAAACTGAGCGAAGAGCACAAACAGGATGTTGCAGATGCGTGCAAATATTATGAACATGCAGGCCTCTTAATCAATTTAACGATATCTGAAAATAAGATCGGTTTTGTTCCGGATAAGAGATTGTCAGACAGTCTTCACAAAGCTAGACTCGCCACGATTCATAAGACCCATTTAGATCAATAAACTCTGGATTCATTCCGCCAGCGACAGGAAGTCCCATCCTGCATTCAACAAAACAATTTGGCATAGCTCTTGCTCCGCCATTTTGCTTCGCATGAATGGGAATCAGGAGCTGAAGAGATCCGTTAAGCGGGATATATGCAAATTGGGATGCCGGTATCTCAAAAACGAGATACGGCTTATTGAGAAATAAATACCAGAGGAGTTGGGCTTATGCAGGGGACGATCGAGACAGCAAAAAGGACTTTGAAGGGTTTTATTGGCGAACTTCCTTTTCCTTTCAAGAAAACCGAACAACAAACGCAGGCTCTTCCCACACTGACATTATTTAAGGCGATTGTCGAACCCTATACAAAGAAAGGAGAGCGGCAGGAACTTCATGTTCAGGCAACCACGGTTGAACACGCACAAAAGATTTTTCATAAACGTGGCCTTCGCGTAATCAGCGTCCGCGCATTGCGGGATAACACTCCCGTAACGGGAGCGGGAAAAGTATCCAATCTGGAGCTTGCGATTTTCTGCAAGCAGTTCGGTCAGCAATTGGATTCCGGAATGGTTCCGATCGAAGCAATCGAAAATATTCTGGAAGAAAGCGAAAACAAAAATTTCCGGCAGGCACTTTCAATCATCATGAAGGATCTCCAAAAAGGTATGACTGTTTCAGAAGCCTTCAGCAGGCATCCTGGTGTATTCGATCCAGTTTTTCTTGCGCTCGTGCAATCAGGAGAAGAAGCCGGAAAGCTTCCCGAAATGATGGAAGTCTTATACCGCAGAGCTGAAAGCGCGGGGAACCTTCAGCGCACGCTGAAACAGGCGATGATTTATCCCGCGATTTTGATTCTTGTCGGATCACTTGTGCTACTGGTTATTTACTGGAAGGTAATGCCGACCTTTGCAAGCATGTATGCCGAACTTGGTGCACAGCTCCCGTTGATGACCAGAATCACCATGGGCATATCGAAGTTTATTGCGCGCTGGATCGTTCTGATCGCAGCAGGAGTAACAGCTGGCGTGTTTGCCTTTCGGCGATACTGTCGCACCGAAAAAGGAAAGCGAGTGATCGAGCGATATCTCTGCAAATGGCGATTGCTTCGCGAAATCATGGAAAAGTCATCACTTGCGCTCGTTTCGCGCAGCATGGGAACGCTCGTAAGCGCCGGCCAGACATTTCATAGATCTCTGGAGCTTGGAGCAAAGTCCGCAAGTCTGATGAAGCACAAGGAAGCGCTCTTGGGCATGATCGAACCGATACGAAAAGGAATGGGTCTGGAGGAAGCGATAGAACAGCATTACGCGTTCCGGCAGTTCTTCAAAACCAGCGTAAAGGTCGGGGCCAAGACCGGCAGGATGGAAGAGATGCTCCAGAACGTTGCACAAATGTATGAAGCAGAAGTGGAAGCGCGCATCAAGCAGTTCTCTGCAGTCATTGAGCCCGCGATCATTGTTGTCATCGGGCTTCTGGTCGGATTCACGGTCGTCAGCCTGTACAGCCCGTTGTTCAACTTGATCAACATGATCGACTAAAAAAAAAAAATAAAAAACAAACAAGAAGAAAAAGAAGAACCATAAAATGCTCACCAAAAAAGAAGAGAAAAAATCATGAGATTTTATTACACGACCGGTTCGACATTTGAGAAGGATGAGCTGCCGCAGAGATTAGGTGTCTTCAAAACTTTCCGTGCTGCGGAATCGGCTGCGCGTCAGCTCCTGATATCAGAGCCCTCAGGGGTCATCTATCTTTATCTGCCAGCTTCAAACTGTGGCACTTCACCTCCGCCAATGGAGTTTGTGGGATGGCGCGCCCGCTACTGTTTGGTGCGCATCGTAACATCTCTCGCTCCTCGCCGAAAGGGAACACCGCTTCTATTGGGTAGCTTTGGTGTGTTCGATGAAGTGAGAGATGAGGCCGTAGATCGCTTTCGTATCAATCTGACTGATTCATCGTCTGCCGTGAAAGAAGAATCAGTTCTTGTGGATCGTGACTCGCTTGCGGATTCGCGAGACGCAGAGCCTTCGTTGAGTTTGGCGCAAGTGTGAATCATTTCAGTGTCAAAGGTCGATCTTGTTGAAGTTGTCGTGCGAGAGAAATTGCGAAGACTTCGTGAAACGAAAAGAAAGTCTCGCAAACGAAGGTGAGTAAAGGAAAGGAATGGTTAGTCCTTACAGCAAGAATAGGATGCGAAACGCATGAGAAACCTGATTCAGCTCACAATTATTTTGGTTCTCACGATCATTTGCCTGCCATGCTGGTCAAGTAATGCAAACTCGGGCACGCAAGTTCTGTTTGAACCGGACAGCGCTTCCCGGTCAGCTCTTGATGCTAGCGAACGAAGTAATCCCATGATACTTCGCCATCGGTTTGCTATCTTAAAGGCGGACCGGTTATTAGCCGGATCAGAGCCGGCGAAGACCATTGATCTCCCGTTTTTCAGGGATGCATCATTCCTTTCCGTCAACACGAAATTCTACCGCCGCTCACAATCCAGCTTTACCTGGATTGGATATGTCCCAGAAGCGAGATTCAGCCTGGTTGTTCTTGTCGTAGAAGGCAGTGTCGCTGAAGGTCACGTGAATGTGAGCGGTCGAATGTATCAGATCCATCGTGTTACTGACGGCCTTTATGTAATTCGCGAACTCAATCAACAACATTGGCGCAGGCATAATGACGTTCCAGACCGGTTGCAATCACGCGAGCAATCTACTTCACGCGATTTGTCGTCTTTTCAGGAAGCTGCATCCGCGTCAACGATCGACATAATGATTGTCTACACAGCTGCTCGCGCTAACGGCTCTATTAACAGCGAAATTCACAATGCAGTTGCAACCGCAAATCGAATCTTCTCTGATAGCCAGGTCAATGCACAACTTCGGCTTGTTTACTCAGGACAAACGAGCATCACTGAATCGGGTTCCGTTGACACAGATTTACAGCACCTATCAAACAACTCTCAGATAGCTGCGCTGCGAGATCAGTATAGTGCTGATCTCGTCAGCATGTGGGTCAAGGATGCAAACGGATGCGGAAAGGCAAATCAGGTCGGTCCCTTTAGCGTGGTGGTTGAGCAGGGATGCGTCACTCCTTACGATTTCACGCATGAAGTCGGCCACTGCCTCGGAGGCAATCATGACAAGTATGTGAATCCTGGTTCAAATCCATTTCCTTACAGCCATGGTCTTGTTCATCTGGAGTTCATCGATCCGGTATGCAACGGCGGGTGGTACACGATTATGGCGTATCCCGATGAATGCCAGGATAAGGGAATTTTGTGCTGCCAGATCACTTATTTTAGCAACCCGAACATTAACAACAATGGCGATCCTACTGGAATTCCTGATGAAGCGGATAATCACCGTGCTCTAAATTACGAAGCGCCTATTGCGGCCGGATGGAAACAACCGCCCAGCTGTAGTTCTTCTGGTGTTCCATCTCCAGTAAGTCCAGCGAATGGATCCACAGGTATTTCAACCACTGCAACTTTGGATTGGTCGGCCGCTTCCAACGCGACAAGTTACAGAGTCGAAGTAGCAACGGATTCTTCATTTAACAATATTGTTCGTTCGCAAAGCACCACAGGAACGTCCTGGGCAATCACCCCGGGGCTTGCGACTGGCACAACCTACTGGTGGCATGTGCGCGGCGAAAATTCCTGCTCGCAAAGCGCTTTCAGTCAGACATGGACTTTTCAGACAAAGCAGTGCAGCACTCCCGCTGCTCCTGCGCTTGTCAGTCCTGCTAATGGTGCTGCGGGTACAACAACTGCACCCGCACTCGATTGGTCGGCTTCAACGGGCGCAACCTCATATTATGTTCAAGTTGCAGGCGATACGTCATTTGGGAACGTCGTTCGTGCGCAGACTGTCAGTGGCACAACTTGGACTATTTCTCCTTCTCTTGCGAATGCAACCAACTACTGGTGGCGAGTTCGTGCAGAAAACAGTTGCGTCAACGGGAGCTTTACGCAAGCCTGGAATTTCCAAACAAAATCTGCCGGCTGTACGCTCCCATCCGTTCCTTCGCTTATCAGCCCTTCCAATGGGTCTACTGGTATCTCTACCAGTGCAACACTGAAATGGACTTCCGCTTCCGGTGCAACGTCCTACGAGATTCAAGTTGCCGCCGACTCAGCTTTTTCAAATTTCGTGAGATCTGCTAAGACATCGGGAACATCCTGGACTGTTTCGCCGGGCCTTACGCCCGGAAAATATTACTGGAGAGTGCGTGGAACGAATTCCTGCGGCAAAAGCGCCTACAGTTCCGAATGGAATTTCACAACGACATGCGGAATCACGTCACAATTGTTGAAGAATCCGGGCCTTGAAAGCGGCAACGTAAAGTGGTCCGTCAAATCATCAGGCATTATCAACAGTGGCGTGAAATATCCGGCAAGGCGCGGAAGCTGGAAGGCGCAGCTCAACGGAAAAGGGACATCCAGCACCAGCTGGCTCTATCAGCAGATCACGATCCCATCAAACGCCTGCAACGCAACCCTGAGCTTCTATTTACAAGTTGTTACAGCAGAAACAACCACCACAAATTCGAACGACAAATTGAAAGTCCAGATCCTGAACAGGTCGGGAAATCTGCTGAAAACCTTGCGTATATACAGCAACCTGAATAAATCATCCACTTATGCAAAGAAATCCTTTGACCTTTCAGGCTTCAAAGGGCAAACGATTCGCATCCGGTTTTACGGCAGCGAAAATGGCTCCAAGCAGACAACGTTCTTGATCGACGACGCGGTGATAGTGACTAAAAAATAACTTTGGACGGAATGACAGTTCCGATCCCTACACAAATCATCAATCTAGTTCTGCAGCCTTTCCAAGAGCTTTTGACGAAAATTGAACGGAATTATGGACGGGACGTTATTTCGATTTGTGTAAACGAGAGTGGTCTGACCTTCCGCAACAAGGTTTCTCTCGGAATTATGTATTCGATAGCCGAATTGGAAGCTTGTTTTGCCGACCTTTGTAACGCGTGTTTCCACATCAATAATATCTGGAAACTGTATTGCCCTCTTATAATCGCACTGGGCTGAGACAATGGCCAATTTTTCCCAAATTTTCCCGGCGTGCTCGGCGTTCCCGACAATAGAAAGCAACAAATCTAATCTTCCAACCTCGAAGTAGGTGAAGAATTGGCCATGGTAGACGATCCCCTGTGCGTCCGTTTCTGAATACCTCACGCGAATATGAGATAGCGTTCCCGATGGGACTTTTGAGGGGGAATCTAGAGGCTCTTTATTGATAGCTTTGTTTTTCAAATGAAGCTCTTCGATTCTGTCGATTTTGGCGAATTCTTAGGATACCAGTAAGCCGAAGTCATTTCCATAATGTTGCCGACATAGAGAATCTTGGAGTGAATCA
The DNA here is from genome assembly GCA_022616075.1 of bacterium. NCBI lineage: Bacteria > bacterium. Next base: position 28,914 of record JAKEFK010000128.1, on the reverse strand, counting down.
ATGAATCTGCAAGAATCCGGCTTCTGAATTGACAGGTGGGTTGCCGCTAACAATTTACAAATGAATAGCTTATCTTTGCTTTTGTGTGTATAGATTACCCAAATAGAATTTGGTTCGAGGAACCCCCAATTCGCAAATTCTTTGCGCTGGAATCGGTTAGTTTCTCATTGTGGCTAACTCCAAATAACTCTATATCAGAGGATAGTGTATCGAGATAACTTATCTGGAGGGTTCAATATGAAGTCCCGTCGCTTCACAGTTCAGCTTTTGCTTCCCTTTCTCATCCTGTTTTTCTTTGGTTGTCGCGAGAACCGACAAGTCGAGAAAGCTCAAAATGCTCCTATCTCGATAGGCATGGCAGCACCTTTAACTGGAAATGGGGCCTCTTTTGGTCTGAGTCAAAGAGATGGAGTTATGCTCGCAATCGCTGAAATTAACCAGGCTGGAGGAATAAACGGAAGAAGAGTGGAGCTCATAGTGGAGGACACCAAAACTGAACCTCCAGTAGCAGTAACTGCAGTGAATAAGTTGATTTATCAGTACAAAGTTCCCGTGATCATTGGGTCGGCGGCTAGCTTGGATGTTCCCGCGTACATGGATATTCTTGAAAAAGTTCATGTCCCTCAGATATTACCGGTTGCAGTCCTCCCAAAGATCACCGAGGGCAATGCCAAATGGACCTTCCGAAGCGCGATGAATGACAAGATAGCGGCGACGAAAATGGCTGAGTTTGTGGGAAACACGCTTCGCGCCGAGAAAGTCGCCCTTCTGATTGAAGACAGCGCTTTTGGTAACACCGGGCTTATTTTTGCCGAACGGTTAAGAGAATTGGGATTGCCGCCGGTTACTGTAGAGAAATTTAAACGCGGTGATCTAGATATGAGTGCGCAACTGATCAAGATTCGGAATCTCAACGCAACGCATATTCAGTTTTGGGGATACTACGCAGATTTTGCTCAAGTTGCACGACAAATGAAAGACCTCAACAAACATGTCGTATTAATGGGAAATCAGGCGCCGGTGACGGACAAGACAATCGAACTCGGGGGTTTAGCAGTGGAGGGTGCAATCAATATTTGTCTCTTTGTACCCACATCACGTGACCCCAGAGTACAGGCTTTTGCACAAAAGTTTAAGGCAAAAACCGGCAAGCTGCCCGACACCTGGGCAGCCCAAAGTTATGATGGAATGTACATCCTTGCTGAGGTTCTGAAAAAAGCTGGAACTGACTCTCAGAAGATTCGAGATTCATTGGCTGCCGTCAAGGATTTCAAGGGAATTACAGGTACCATAACTTTCAACACACGGGGAGACGCCGAGTTCCGTGGGACTTCTGTGGTCACCGTAAAGAATGGTCGCTTCGTCCCTTTTGAAGAGAACCGTCAATTGTAGGAATGCCTCTACTAAAACACTATGTTGCTTCAACAGATTATCAGTGGGCTTGCTAACGGTTTCGTCTATGCATTGCTTGCACTTGGTTTTGCTGCTGTTTATCGATCGATGGGGCTGATTAATTTTGCGCAGGGAGATCTTTTTATGGCTGGGGCCTTCGTTGGGCTCTTGTTGTCCAGCATCTTGTCCCTGAGTTTTTTCCCACTGTTGTTATTGACTTGCTTGCTTTGCTTTTGTCTCGGTGTCGTTTATGAGAAGCTGACATTGTCCCCGCTACGTTCTTCTGCTCCAGATATCAATCTGATGATCCGGACTATTGGGCTTTCTGTTGCGCTTCAGGGCGTGGCATTGTCAATTTGGGGGACTGAGGAATATCGTTTTCCTCAGCTTATCCCCATAAACACGTTTGTATTTAAAGGAGTGACTGTTCAGATTCACTTGTTTTATGTTGGTGGTGCCGCCGTAACTTTGATGGCGCTTTTTGGCATTTTCCTCAAATATACGCATTTGGGATTGAGTATGAGGGCTGCTTCCCAGGATTCTTTGGGTGCCCAGATTGTTGGAGTAAACGTGGATACCGTCAGAGCTTTTGCATTCGGAACAAGCTCTGCACTGGGCGCGGCTTCTGCTGTGTTGATTTCACCAATATGGTATGTGACTTATAACATGGGTGTAATGATGGGTTTGAAGGGCTTTACAGCCGCCGTTCTTGGGAGCTTTGGGGACTTTAAAGGTGCAGTTATCGGTGGCCTTTTTTTGGGAATTGTGGAGAATCTGGGCGCAGCCTACATCTCCTCCTCTTGGAAAGACGGCATTGTTTTTGGCCTATTGGTGCTGGTTTTGGCGCTGAGGCCTCAGGGGATCTTTGGTAGGGCCCGGAAAGTCAGAATATGAATAAAAACTGGAAGCTAAAAGCTACGGCCAGACGCCTAGCTCCATATGCAATGACTGGTTTATTTTTTTTCGGACTGGTGATCGCGTGGTTCCTTCCCAACCCATTTGTCCTACGGGTCATAGTACTTACCGCCATTAGCGCGATCGCTTTGTTCGGTCTGAACTTCGTTACAGGTCTAACTGGTCAGGTGTCTCTTTGTCAGGCAGCTCTATGCGGGGCAGGCGCCTATTTTTCGGGGATTCTAGGCGTCAGATTCGGTTTTCCTTTTTGGTTCTCTTTACCTTTGGCGTGTCTCCTGACCGGTCTGTTGGGTTTCGTCTTAAGCGTTTGCACGGTAAAAATGCGTGCATACTATCTCTCTCTGGCTACAATCGGTTTTGGAGAAATACTTGCGAACTTCTATCGAACCGCTGAAAGCTGGACTGGCGGCGCGAACGGACTCTCAGGGATTCCTGCACCGGTGCTAGGCTCCTGGACGTTTGACAATCCAAAGAACTACCTGCTCATTGCATTCACTTTGATGTATTTGGGATTCATTGCAATCTCCCGAATTGTCCGTTCTCACGTTGGAATAACCTTGGTTGCTTTACGCGACAATGAGATTGCCGCTGCGTCGATAGGAGTCAACACAGTTCGATTAAAGATATTCGCTTTCGTCATTGGTGCCATGTACGCTGGTGCAAGCGGTGCTCTTTATGCACACTTCGATGGTTTCATAGGCCCGGAATCCTTCTCAACCGTCCAATCGATCCTCTATCTTTGTGTTTCAGTCGTTGGAGGATTGGGACGCCCTGTTGGATCAATCATTGGGGCTCTTATTCTTGTCATTGGTCAAGAGTATTTTCGAAGCTATTCGCAGTATCAGGTTTTACTGTTCGGTATTTTGGTCATTGTCATCATGATTTTTGCGCCGCGCGGAATTGCTGGGATTTTCAGAGGCCGCCGCTCTCGTGCGGATGAAAAGGAAACGCCCGTCAGACCCTCCAAGTGGTCCATTGCTGATCATTCTTTAATTAGTGCTCCACTCAGGGATACTGTGCTTGAGGCAAGGGATCTTCGCATGCACTTTGGAGGGATAACTGCACTTGACGATATTTCGTTCGATGTCTTTCGTGGTGAAATTCTTTGCATAATTGGTCCAAACGGCGCCGGAAAGACAACCCTTCTTAATGTTATTGGCGGTGAGATCCGACCGGATTCGGGAACAGTCTTGTCTCGCGGGAGAGCCGGCGAGATTATTCGTCTCGTTAACCTACCAATACACTCCATTGCTCGGCACGGCATGACGAGGACTTTCCAAACTAGTCAGCTTTTCCCAGACTTAACTGTCGTCGAAAATATTATAGTCGGGTTCAATGCAAGATCCGCGAGCGGTCCATCGATTATTGATGCGTTTTTTCGTCCTTGGGAATCATCTAGGCGCGAGCGTTCTTATATGAGGTTTGCAATGCGCCTGGCGCGTTCGATGGGACTCTGGAAACACAGAAACACACCCGCCAACCAATTGCCTTTCGGTTTAAGACGGATTCTAGAAATCGCGCGGTCGTTATCCTCTGAGCCGTTTATACTGCTCCTTGATGAACCGTCAGCTGGGATGAACGAGATAGAACGAAAACACTTATCTGAAGTATTAAAGACTGCGAATGCATCCGGGCTAACTATAATGTTGGTTGCTCATGATTTGAAATTGGTCCAAGATTTAGCAGACCGGGTGATCGTTCTGAATCAGGGGAAAATGATTTTCAGTGGCCCATCTGATGAGTTTCGCAATGACGCAAAAGTCGTTGCTGCGTATCTCGGTAATTTGGAGATGTCACATGTTCGAAATTAGAAGTTTGCATGCGGGTTACTCGGGGGTCGAGGTGCTGCATGGAATTAACCTTGTTGTGGAGAAGGAAGAAACGGTGTGCGTTCTTGGTGCTAACGGTGCCGGCAAGACGACCTTGCTCTTGGCAATATCAGGCATTGTACCAATAATTCGCGGTGAAATAGAATTTGAAGAAATTCCACTCCAAGGCCTACCCCCTGCCGCTATTGTTAAGAATGGCATAGCTCATGTACCTGAGGGCCGCCGCGTTTTTGAAGATCTCACCGTGGCCGAGAATTTGGCACTGGCCATGCGCCGCAGGGTCTCGAGTTTAACTCGTGTCGAGAAAGTAGAAAAAGTGCTCGACCTGTTTCCTATTTTGCGTGAACGTTACAATACATGGGCTAGCCTCCTCAGCGGAGGCGAACAGCAAATGCTTGCCATCGCCCGTGCTTTGGTCAGCGAACCTAAGTTGCTTTTGCTTGACGAACCGTTTCTGGGATTATCCCCAAAGGTTTCCGACGAAATTGCAAAAGTAATCCACCGAATCTCACATGAAGGTACTACGGTTCTCCTTGTTGAACAAAATACCGATCGAGCCATTGAACTTGCTAATCGCGCCTATGTCATGGAGACTGGGCGGATTGTTCTCAACGGCTCACCAGAAGCAGTTTTGCATGATCCGCGCTTTATTGAAGCGTATCTCGGATCTGATTTGGCCACAAATAGATCTTCTGTGAATGAAGAGCCGAAAGTGAACACATAGGAGTTGAAGAGAATGAAGTCGAAAGTGCTAATCGACTTGCGGCGAACTAAGGGTCGTGTGTGGGGTTCGAGTGGAATGAGGACTTTGCGATTGAATTCTGATCTCGACAGGTTCTTGTACGATGGTTTTAAAAAGCAGGGTGGAGCGTTCCTATGCAATCTTCAGGGCCGTTACGGTGCCGCTTACCACGATCAGGAGCAAGGAATTGTTTTCTTGTGCCGCGATTGGGTTGGTGAGGTACCGCTGCATTACCAATTAACGGATGATAGCCTTGTTGTTGCCAACTACATTTCTGATATCAAGTCACACCTTGGACCGTCTTTGTACAGATATGATTATGTGCGAGCCGTACCCCACTCGCATGCACTCATAGTTGATGCAAAGGAGCAATACGAATTCGGCAAACGAATAAAAAAGAAGTGGACGGTGCGGGAGCGTTTACTGTTTTATGATTTCGCAAAAGATGTCCGAGAATGGACTAGTGTACATGAAGACCTTGGCATCGAACAGATTAAGCAAGGGATCCGGGAGTCACTGGAGAGATCTGTTGAGCGTCGCTTGGCGTCATCAGCCAGCCCAAGGGCTTTATTGCTATCAGGCGGCATCGATAGTTTGACGATAGCGTATGTGGCAAGCCAGCTAGACCCGAACATGGTTGTTTTCACACTATCTGTTGACGGCGGCGGCGATGATGTTCGCCGGGCGAAGGAGATTTCAAGCCACTTTGGTTTGGAGTTTAGAGTTGTTGAAGTGACCGCGCATGACATTGCAAGAGAATATTCGGATGCGGTTAAGTCTTGCGAACTTTACCATATTCCAAACACGTACTGCGCTGTGGGAATGAGATTAATCGGCAAGGCGTTACGGCGTGATGGATTTAAAGTTGCGTTTTGTGGAGAAGGTGTCAATGAGGCATTAGGTGATTATCACGATTGGGTCGTTAAAGATCCGGTGACCGGCCAGCCTCTCATGTTACAACGCGTTGACGATGTCCAACTTGGACAAACACCTGAACGCATTCGGTATGTTTGGGGTCAAGCCCGCCCGGAGGGACGTTACAACTTGCAACTCGGGAGTGGGCTCGGTAAACACGGTATCGGGCGTATGGTCAAGCCATTGTTGGAATTGGGCATCGAATTAGAATGTCCATATCTTGATCATAATGTTATGAAGTGGTTGGTATCTATTCCCAAAAAAACTCTTGATGAAATGGGGGGCAAACCTGGTTTGATGGCGAAGGTTTTCGCCAAGGAGATCGAAAACGGCCGAATCAATGCTCCGTTTATTCTTGAGAGTCAGAAAATTCGTCTTCAAGACGCTAGCGAACTGGGTGCCGGTGGAATTTCGCCCGTTCTCTTGAAAGAAGGTTACGACCAACAGAGGACGATTGAGATTTTTAACGAACTTTTCGGAGCCCGGTTAAACCCACAGTTGGATTCGGAAAGGCTGTCCCTTTGTTCCGCATAGGAGCCGATTCGTCTGAAATGCGGCGACCGTGAGGATTATGTCCAGGAGATCCTTTCTAACCGTTCATGATCTGTCAAATGATGAGATCGCCAAGGCGTTCCTAATCGCAAAGCTTGCCGAAAAAGGTGAGATATTTCTTCGGGGGAAGATCCTGGCTTTGTGCTTCTTATCCGAGAGTACGGTCACGTCCTCTTCTTTAAAAGCTTCGATGATCAGGCAGGGTGGTGGATGGATAGGATTAGAAGGAATTACTGGAACTCATATTGAGGCTAAAAATCAGAGTCACAACGACACCCTTGTTTGCCTTTCATCATTTTCGGATGTTGTGGCAATTCGAGGTCCGAACAGAGCCTGCGGATGGTTCACGACCAGTTCCGTGCCGTTGATTAACGCGCTTTCGAGAGACGAACACCCTCTTCCCGCGATATGGCTTCTATTTCTCCTGCACAATATTTTCGAGACAATCACCGGGAAAAGCATTGGTGTGATCGTCGCAACCCGTTTCTCGCCAACAATTACTTCGTACTATAGACTTCTTTCCCGCTATGGACTCCGATTTCATGAATTCTCAGTGTTGAACGAATTACGTATGAAGAGATACATCGTTAACGAAATTGAGAAGAATGGCTCGAACTTTTTCCAAGAGGATTCCCCTGATTTTCTTCGTTCAATGGATTTTTTAATCGTTGCTCCACACGCGTCATTGACCTGGGCACCAGAGCGGTTAGTCCGGAAGTTCTCAAAGGAATTGAGACCCATCGATTACGAAATGTTTAAGAACCTGCCAAGGAATTCGTACTGGTTTTTTGTGCCCCACGTGGTACTAATCGCAACGAAACGGTTGACACGAATTTGGAAACGGAATCAAATGTATGAATCAGCGATTGTTTGAGGCGAGCGTTTACTGCAACATAGGTCTTATTCATCATCTGTTGCCTGCGAATCAATGAAGGGTCCTTCTATTCGGTCAGGAACAGTTATGCTCGAACCGGACGACGTTTCAATGGCTGTACAAGAGGCATGGGAAGATCTTCTTAATAGAGAATACTTCGACAAAGACTCGTGGGAGTGAAATTGAGTGAGGGGGACTTCTCCACTGCTTGAGGCTAACAGAGAAAGTATTACAATAAATTAAATTTTACATTGCGCGTATGTATCCATTAAGGAGAGCCAAAGTTGGACGGGACGAAGTCTGCATCGCGATACAGGTGGCGTGGGAAGACCTTCTCACATTCAAAGGCTTCACCTTAGATTCCGAAATATCTCAAAAGAAAATCAGTTCTCCAACACTCAAGAATAAGGAAACGCGAGAGACTCTATTTCGCTACCTGTTGAGAGTTGCATTAGCTCATTTTGGATACCGGGATCATGAGTCCTATGATTGGTACTCAGCTGCTGGCTTAAAAAGCAATCAGTGGCGTAAGTGGTTCAATAGGAACATCGCTACCTCGATTTATCCGCCCGCTAACCCAAACGACCCGGAAATATTCTGTGTCGTAGTGAACTACTGGAATCCTTCAATTCGCGATAAAAAAGAACGAGTATTCTCCGCGTGGTTACCTGTCCATGGAATCAGTCGAGCTAATTGGAATCTTCTTTGGGAAGACTACAAAACGATAACGAAATTGGGTGCCGAAATTCAATGTTTTACTTTGAACGATTACTTGTTCAGTCGAGCGCAGCGTAAGTCAATACTGGAATGGCGGTTTGTATCCTCGCCCCATTCGCTTTCAAACATTAACATTGAGAATCCGCCGGCTGCCAGTCGGATGATAGCTGAGGCCCTTCGTGTTGCAGATGAATCCAGTGTACTTCGGAGAAGAATAGTCGCAATTGGTGACTACGTCGATGAGCTTGACGTTATCGTCCGAAGTCTCAAAGATGAGATTCTGAATCGAATTGCATTGTTCTCTCACAGGATAGTGGATGAGCCTCATCATTGGTTTATCAAAGCGCTATTAGAAAAGCTTCGTTGCGATGTCTCGCAAATGGATAAAGTGACGCCACAAATGAGTGGGGATGTAGCATGCATGACAGCAGATTATCTTGTCCGCCTCTTCCTATATCTCAACGTCCAGACACTAATGTTACGCAAACCTGGAAAACTTCCAGGCTATCTGGGATTGCTAGCGGTTGCCTTTATGGCTCGATCGCTACTTGAGTACTATGGGCCTTTTGTCTTGAAGTCCAAGGAGAACTGGTTTTGGTATTCGATACCAGTCCACATACCCATTCGCATATCTCCATCAGGATACACTGAAGATGCGCAAGAGACCAGCATTCTGAGTATTGCAGTTGCCAATCGCCTCAGCAAGGAATGGCAAAGACGGTGGCGGAACATTGGATATCAAATCGTACTCCCAGCCATGATGATGGATTTTCAATTGGAAGAAAAGCTCCGCAGCCTAGCTATTGAATCTTATGCAAGAAAAGCCGCCGTTGCTGCTGTAATGTCTAGAAACATGTCTCATAATATTGGATCCCACGTGCTAGCCCGCTTGTCCAGCGCGGAGAGCTTGGAAGCTGCCATGAAAGAAACCATAGCAACATTCAATTCCTATCTTCGAACGCGAATGGACTTTCTTGCAGATATATCCACTGCAGTTCCTGTAGTAACAGTGCCGAAAAGGCTATATTCCGATGTGTGTGCGTACTTGAAACCATCTAATCCGAATGATCAGAGCGCCTTCAATTGGCAGGAGTTATTGATGGAACGGATTAGCGGAACGGATCTGAATGCAGACGGAATTGAAATAAAAGTCTCCACCGATAAAGTATTTGCATGCCCAAACGACACGCTCGGTGCTCACGCTTTATATGTAATTTTGGAAAATTTCATTAGAAATTGCGCCAAGCATGCTGGAGCGCGTAGGATCGATATTCGGATTGATGTTGTTGAGACCAACACAGAATTTTGGCAAATTCAAGTTTACGACAGTGAAAATAAGTGCGATTCCAATCTTGTTGATAGACTCAATAGGGAAATACGAAGGCCCATTCTGGAAGAGGGCAGATTGCGAAGGGGTGCGTGGGGAGTACTCGAAATGAAAATAGCGGCCGCATATCTACGAAAACTTGACCCGGATTTAATCGACGAAGAGCACAAACCGCCTCTGCTTACGGCTAGAATCAACCATGATAATAACCTTGGTTACGAATTCTTCTTATTAAAGCCCAAGTTTGCTTTAGTCATACATCCTGACTCCATGAATCTCACGCTGAACAACTTAAAGGAATGGGGGATTGAGACCCTACCGGCGAAGAAAGTGAAGAGTGAAAGGGATCCTCGGGATCATGAGTTCGCTGTATTGATTGGCGACTCCGCGCAGGCCAATCGTGCAAATCATCTTAATGGTGGGGTGCTGAGAAAATCCATTTTCTCGCGCCGATGCCTTGCCTTACACAAGGCCGAAGTTGATCAATGGCCAAGAATGAGTATCATAAGCATTCAAAATAACCTTTGGGAAAAGTGGGCTGCTGAGTTCTGCAATGCGAGGCCTTCCATAATCCGATGTTCTGGAGGATGTATGTTTGATTCCATCGGAAGCGCTTCAGTCACAAGCCTGCCAGTTAATGGAAGCCCGATCTTTCTATTTGACAACCATGGGGAATATTTGGCCCGTAAGAACTGCAAAAGCTGTGATACTCATCATGAGTACGTGGAGAACTGTAGGAACTGTGTTCGAGTGTTAGAGGAAGACCTGACAGAAGCGATGGCGGAGGCATACGTTAACAAGTTTGCTTACTATGAGCCGTATTCGTCGAACAGTCCGATTGGATTTCTCATGAATAATCTGCCTGAGGGTTCTGAGCAAAAACAGCGTCTCATGTGGGAACTGACCGAGACCGGCGCAACAATTGTCGCTGTTATTGACGAAAGAATTCAGGCCGAGTCCGAAAAGGTCCACGATAAGAATTTACAGAAGATACCAGTCTGTAAAATACTCGAATGGATGAAGGTATTTCTCTTTCCTTCGGCTGGCTCAGGGTTCAATTTAAACAAACTGCGGTACGATGACGGTGACAAGAAAGCAATGGAAACGTGGCTTTTCCTGAGGAAAAATGTGCACTTCTTGGTTATTCATCTTGGCGTAATTGAAAAGCTTCTCAGAACAACGTCTATTGCAGACATTGACTCCTTTCTTCGCAAGCATGAAGAAGAGAATCCTCAAAGGTCTGTAATTGTCATTTCCGGCCGCGGCCGGCCGTCGAATCTTCCGGATCGGGCGCTCTTCCTGCACTACTCGCCGGTCGCACGCTACTTGATGGAGGAACGAAGTAAGTACCATTTAACGAAACTGCTATTTTCAGCACGGGAAATCAAAAATGAGTGAACCAGTTGTCATCATTTTCACAAACGGAAGCGACGCGACGAGGAAGAAGTTCTTGAGCAAAATGAATTGCGCAGATTTTGGTGATGCCCGCGACAAATCCGTCATTGCTATCGCCACCTCCGGTGCGCGATACATCATCGACTCAGATCCTAACCGGTGTCCTGATATCATTCTTGTAATCGATTCAGCTAATGCTTCTGGTACTGAAATAGGTACACTTCTTGCGAAACTTATTCCGACACGGAGTGTCTGTGCGGCGTATCATAGCCGTACAAGGGAGAGAAATGAAAATCTGCTGCGCTCTCTTTTTAAGGAGCGCTTAGTCTACGAAGGCGAATACCACTCCAATTCGGGACCAGCTTTTGAAGGAATGGGAGAAATAGCCGATGCACTGGAAAGAGCGTCTGGCTACGAGGATGCGCTAAGAAAACTATTAGAGGGGGTCTTTCCCTTTGATGCTCGGCTGGAAACTAAGTTGGAACTGCTTCACCGATGCCTAACACCAGACGGAGCAAGAAACGTTGTCGCTGGTGAGTTTCCAAATGATCTGCGAGCGGAGAGGAATAACCTCTGGCTGAAGAAACTTCTAGACCTTAATGCTTCAATATTCCAAAGATATGCCAAAGAGCCTTTTGCGGATGAGAACAACAAATGGTCGGTTGAGGATCTCGTCTGTGCGCTAGCAGGTTCTCCGAAGAACAGCAAAAAGCTAAAAGACTGTATTGATTGTTTCGATCCGGGATACATGGCTGCGCTATCGGCCCTTCGAGATGCTCTTTTGCCGGATCGGGCATAGGTGTTGAAATCGAAGATGCACTATGCACTATTTTGAGCGAGAAGCGTTTGCCTTATGATCCGTTGGATTGTTGACGATGCTGACGGCGCGGTAGGTTTTCCAGCGGAATTGCTAGGAGCCAGGGTCTTGCAGCCGCAGGAATTTATCGATCAAGCGGTCAACATGAACGAGGATTCCTATGTGATTATTCATGTTAACCTGAAATGTAAATATTCTCAAAGACAAGCAAACGCCGGCATGCAATTGTGGCGACAGGCTCTTAGAAGTGGACTAAAGGCCTCTGTAGCTTTCGTGTCGTTCATCTCCCGGGAAGAATGCGTGCGCCTCTCAAAAGGACGAGACGTGATTCTTCTGTATGAAGAATTTGTGCCCTTCAGACGATTGCCTGTGGACCGCCTGGATTTCTCTTCAGGCCCGAAATTCTCCTTTCTTTGTGAAGATCTTCTCTCTGGATGGGGAATAAGTGTAGCTGAAAGGAACACCCTTGATTCATTTACGCGCGAGGAGTTCGAACGGCATGGAGTGGGTCGGGGGAAAAAGGCATTGCTGATCGATGACAAATATGCTGACTGGTCAAAAGTGTTGAAGACTGTTTTCGATATTGATCTTTCCTGCTCTGAGTCTACTGAATGGCAAAAACTCTTTGAGGCAGAAAATAGGGAATCAATTAACACAGCTCTTGCAAACACAAGAAAATGGTTTGAGCAAAACCGAAAGCAGATTCATCAGAATGACTTTATTTTTCTAGACCTTTTTCTTGTTCCTGCTGTTGAAAGGCATGACAGGGATCGAAGATTGAGCAAGGAAGATCTCAGTCAGCTTTCCGGAAGTCGTGTTTTGGATCAACTCAAGTTGGTTGATCCAAGTGTTCCTGTCGCTATGTTCACAGTGAGCAGCAGAAGCTGGAACTACAAGCGTTTGAGTCAAATAGGCGCCGAGGAATGGTGGGCTAAGTCCCACTCTCGCGAATCAGTCCCTGGCAACGGAGAGAAAAAGGACTCCTATAACGAGCTTGCAGAGATTGTCGATAAATTGCTTCAGAGTCCCTATCCCGAGCAAAGGAAGATCTATATTTCCTTGAGAGATGTAAACTCCAAATTGGAAAGACCTACTGAGACCCTCCGCGGGCTACCGCCAGGGTTGAATCCAACCGCAGGCGGGCAGTCGTCTCTTCAAGAATTGCGACATCAAATCTCGAATATTCTTAAGCAATCATTCGATTCTCTGAGGGCGATGAGCAGTGTGGGAATCGGAGGAAACCTTGATTCTTATGTTCATTCTGCCATCGTCAATCAGCTTGGCAAAATTCCAGAGATCGTTTCAGACGTCTCGGGATCAGGGGCGTATCAAAATCCTTATTTCGAAGCAGCACGCCACTTACGAAACCGCGCTTCGCATGCGCTGCACTATTCATGGTTCGACGTTTTCGACAGTCGTTTGATGTTCCGCCTCTGTCTTATGGGTATGGAGGACACCTCTGGTCGATGTGATTTTTTCATTCCAAATCCGAAGGACGGATTCTGCGGAGAAGCTTTACAAAAGTGTATTTATGCATTGACATATGTTGCAATCTATAATTTTTTCTATAAGAGTGCCGAGATCAGGTACCTGTGCGATGCGAAGAAGAGCATCGTTCAGGATTCATTATCAGGGATTGATTCCAATGAATTAGCAGTGCAAATGGTCCACTATTTCAATAACTGTCAGAGAAGCTATAAAAAAACAATGGTCGACCGTATTGCCATTTACAATGGAAGCGATACCAAAGTTCGTCTGATGGCCTGTGGTAGCAAGCCGGTGTTATGGGCGTTGGGAGTTTCTACATGGAATCTTCCTCAGTCTTTCCAAAGCCAATTCTCTAACGAGGGCATTCAGTTTATCTCGATTTAATTCTCAGTATGCAATGAATGGATCGCTCTTTCGCGATGATAGTTCATTCAATGGCAGTCCATATTAATGGCAGGTATTTGGCCGCGTTCAGCCAAGTTGAGTTTCAAGCAAAATGACTAAGGAGCAAGTGATTGTAATCTGGAACGATGAGGCGTATGCCCAAGAATTGCAGGCCTTCTTCGGACATGACAACCTGGCTACGACCGAGGCGGAACTCGGGACTCATTTACGCCCGGAAATACAGGGGTTAGCGGTTTTGGCGGAATTGAACTGGGGAAATGCGAATGCCCGTAAACGGCTTGGACAACTGCATGGTCTGGAACTCGTGGCCAGATATTTGAGGCTGCATGCTAAGCTCAGGCAGCCGGTGCTCGTTTTGTCATTTTTCACGCTTGCTGTGATTCTGAAGGACCCCCGCCGAGAGATCGTTCGAGCCGTGGGGCACGGGTTCCTTCAGCTTCCTTCTTCTCCTGAAGATTGGGTGAAGGCCCTGGACGATATTCCTCCGCTTACTGATATTCAGCAGATGGACATTATCAACAACTTTTGCAACGTCAAAGGGCTTGTCAGCGAGGTCGTTCATCGTATAAAGGGGAGCTTTTGGAATCTTCTCAATGAAAGAAACCAAAACACCTGGAAGTTTATGCAAGCAGAACTCAGGCGCGGCCTGAACGAGATTGAAAGGCTTTTAGCCACCTATTCTGGTTCGAAAGTAGCTTTGGATCGCATCCAAGACCGTTTTATTTCTGAGATTGTATACAAGAACGATTTCACCGGTGTTATCTCCTTTGTTGAACGCGTTGGTGACGAGCTCAAATTGTTGATCCCTGAAGAGGTTAAGAATGAGTCATCCGTTGACTTTCATGCAGAAGGCAACCGACCCTGGAAAACGCTTCTCCTTGATGACGAGCCAGAGGGCTTGGATCCACTTGTTAAAGCGCTTGAGAGGAGAGGGGTTCAGTGTATAGTTACGGACAAATGCGTTGCTGCGCAGGAAAAAATAAAGATGGACTTGAGAAATGAAATCGTGGTTGTTGTAGCTGACTACAGGTTATTTGAGATAAGAGATGGCATCCGAAGACATCAAAGCAAGCAGGGATACGATTTTTTGATAGATTTGTCAAAGACCGACAGATTTGTCGGACTCGTCGCGCTAAGCGGTCTTAGCAGAAAGTTCTTATTAGAAAGCTTTCAAAAGTACAGTGCGAAAGTGGCAGTTTATTCAAAGAACGACTTGACAGGTCCTGGTGCGATTAACCTTTTTGCAGACTCCATTTTAGATCTCGGGCGAAACATTTATGACGCTATGAGCTCAGTTCCCAAGAGCAAATATTGGGAGCCACTAAAGCAATTTTACATTGCTCATCGACTCTCGCGGGACTATGAGGAGGCTGAGAGAAAAATTGGTCAAGAGGCAAAAGATTTCGTCCAAAGGATTGAGTCCATATTCAGAACGCAGGATCCTGAGTTACTATCAAACCCGTCATTTCCTCGACTGAGGGACATAGAGGCGGGCCTGAAAAACAAAACTCCAAACAACGAAAAACATATGGAAATTTTCAGACGGAAACTGGTTGCTCGCAGAATTGCGTTGTGGCTTCACTTTGTCGGCAGAATAGAAGAGCAAGAACGGATTGCGGGATGCCTGAAAGGGAAACTGCTCAAAGCCGAAAGTCCAAAGTTTTTAAACTCGGAGCTCGCCCTTCGGTTGATGGACTCGCCGTTTGAGATGCTTGTCGAAGAGAAGAACTGGTTACGAGTTGACATGGATGCGGATATTCAGAATTTGAAGGAAGTCGTCTCTCAGCTTTTTTTCTTAGTGCAAATAGCTTTGGAAAAATTCTGTTCTGGGAATACGGACTTGTCAAAAAGGCTTTCCGACGAAAATTTTATGACGGATGGTAAGGTCGTGATCTTAAGTCTCAAGGATGCCAAGAACGCGCTCTACATGACTAGAGGAAGGCTAATTAATACCCAAGAAAAAAGGGAATATCTTGCATCTCTCCGTGGGATTGAAAAAGTTCTCGAAGCTCAGCCGAAGTTGTGGGGCGATTATCTGCGAAGCTTTTCGGAGTTCGTTGAAAAGCTCATTAAACTATCCGAGCGACAAGCATGAAAAAGAATGGAAGAAGGAAGAATACCCCTGCTGAAATACTGAAAAGCATCAGAGGCCTTGACCCTCTTGATATTGAAATGGAAGCTCGCTTGTTTCTGATCGAGCGAAAGGGTGCTGACAGCTTGGAACAGGAATTGAAGGATACTGATTCCAGTGCCTTATCAGAACATCTGAAGAACTACGTTTTTGAAACGAAAGAGCATCAAAGATACGTGTCTGAGCGTACCAAAGTTATTCAGCAATTTGCGAGACCAGAGAGAAAGTCCTCGAGCTACGAGGATCTCCTAATAGAACTTGGAAAGAAGAAGCAGGGTGACTGGAAGAAAACGCTGGTGGAGAGGCTATCTACAGATTTTGTTGATCCCTTTGATGATATCGAACCGGATATAAGGGAAAGTCTTTACGATCAATTAGCCTCCTGGAGAACGAAATTGCCGGTGCTGGAGTACGAAGCCCTAGTTCTCAAGACCGCTCCGAATCGAGAAAAGCTGGAGCGGATTCACTGCTTTGATGACCTCGGCAAGGAAATCTTTTATCGCCGGGCCCGCTTGCGTATGCTTTGGGAATCTCTTGAGTGAGCATTCCTATCGCTCTGATCACCGATTGCTTTACCTGGCAAACCTCAGATAACCGCCTTCCTGAAATCTATTAGAGCCGAAAAGATCGTCCCACACAGATCCGAATAGGTTGTTGACGGGGCAGCATCTCCCTCTTCTGCTGATCCCTCTAACTGAAAATACGTTTCTCTGCCTCGCAACAACCTTTTCTTTGTGGAGGTAACGGAAGATGCCAAAAGCAGCTCAAAGAAGAAAAGTCAGAAGGAATCAGTACCTTTACAAACTCCTGCGCCAGAGACCAGACGCTTTCAGCTTTGAGTGGAACAAGCGGCTCGTGAGCTGGGTTTTTGAGGCGCACCGCAGGGCAGAAATTTTGCGGGATGAATCCGGAAATCCCACACCGGCGGCTTCGGCGCTTGTCGATGAAGTGATGGGGCAACTCGCTGCTCTAGGTGAAATGGCTTTGGAGATGGAAGGTGCGGAGACGCTCCAGGTAATGCTGAACGAATGTGCTAAGGCGGTCAGTGCTGCTGTGGATCGCAGGATGTATCGCCTGACACCACGACTCCCGGAAAAGCCGCAAAGAAGCAAGACAATCCACGGGACAAAATAGCAATGAATACTTCTCACGTAATGATCCTACTAATCGCGTTTGTCTTAGTGTGCGCCGGTTGTACTACATCCCAGGATGGAGTTGAAGAACCGCCAATCGTACGTCAAATCTCTCCCATCCGGATCGCTCTCTTGTAGGACAAAACAGGAAGTGTCGTTTCAAAATCTCCACTCGCGTTTTTCATATCGCGGAAGAACAGGAACCAAGGACCGGCAGTTGAATTAACTATTCGAACGGAGGCAAAAAGTAAATGACCAGCAAAAATAATGCGTTTCGAGTCGCGTTCTTGATTTCTAGCGTCATCATGGCTGCTTGTAATAATACGCAACTCTCCACTCAATCTGTAGAGACGCCAGCAGTAACTCAGCAGCCTCCGCTCAAGATTGTAGTTTTTCAGGACAAGACCGCCAGTACTGGATGGACCCGAACAGAGCAACTGAAATATGAAGACATCCAGCCCCTTGTGACACTCATCCGGAAGCATGGCGGTGAACTGGCAGTGGGTTTGGTCGCGGAAAGAAGTAATTTGAGTCTAGTCCGGGTTCGGACCGACGTTCCGCTCGTTAAGCCGGTGGAGCCTCCCAAGAACGGAAACGTTTTTGATGTGGCTCAGAAGATAGGTCAGTACCGCAAGCAGCTCGCCGAATACGAAAAAATAAAGGCCGAGAAAGAAGAAAAGGAAGCCGCGAGAGAAAAAGAGTTCGAAGAGCAAGTGAGGAAGCTATTTTCACTGCCGGCATCCCGGAAACGTACCGACATCTGGGGGGCGCTGCGCCGCGCTGATCTTTTCCTCAGCGAAAGCGACCAATCATGGAAAGCCCCCACGGAAAAGTATGCGCTGTTTTGCAGCGATGGTCAGGACACCGCTCATGGGCCCAAATACAGCATGAAGAGCAAGGCAAAGCTGATTATTGTGAATGGCTCCGCATCGCTTGGGAACATGGAAGGCATCGACATCATCGCATTTGAAAGCATGTCCGCCGCAGTGCAACATCTGCTGGCGCAGAGGAGGAATTAAGCGATGGCTAATTTCGAACTGAGAGCGCAAAACGAAACGGATTACCAATCCCGTGCGAGGCGGGCGATCAATCGAATGCTGCGGGTACTCCATGAGCGCGCCCATCACACCCGCGAAACCGAACAAAAGCTGAGTCAGGCGCAGGAAAAGTTACGTGATCTGACGAATGCAAATCCACAATGGGTAGGACACGACTTCATGACTTCCGTCCAGCACTTAATTAAGGGAGCGCTCATCATTTTCGTCTTTGTCATTGATTTCTTCCTATTTAACGCGACCGCGGAGTGGCTCGCCCAGAGGGCGTTTCACGATCTCCCTCAGATGGTATGGGTTGGAAGAATTCTGGTTCCAATGTTCATTCTCGGTTTGGAAATTTTCATTGCCGTACAAATCCATCTGACTCGCCAAAGTGGAACGAACGGATGGCTCGCGCTCTGGATTTCCACTGCAGTTGTGTTAAACGCTCTAATGCCGGTTATCGTTTTTGCGACAGAAACTGCCGCTCGGACGGGATATGAAGGAACCGGAATGTTGGAATCGCTGGACTGGATGACGAAAGGGCTCATCGTTCTGGCTACCGTTTCCCATGCGGCAATATTGTTTGGAGGCGGAGCCGCCTATGAGGGCATGTCTTTCTGTGTTTTCAGGATGAGGCACAGGGCCGCCCGCAGCAGCGTTGATTCGCTTGTCGAAGGATCGCAGCGGCGAAGCAATGCTACGGTTTATCAATTTCAGGACTATTGGGAAGCGAGAAACGAATTTAATAACGCCTTCCCGCAGGCCCAGCATGCGGCAGGTCCGTTTGACCAGATAACCAGAGATATCATCAATCGGGCGTATGGATATGAGGTAATTGCAACAGTGCCAGCGCAGCCGCCCGCAAGCCCGCAACCGGCGGAGCCGGCTTTGGTAAATCCCGGCAACGGACATGATCCGAACGCGTCCGCGGAGGAAGCGGAGTACTTGCGTCAGGTCTTGCGCGGCAGAGTGCAGGATGAAGAAGACGAAGTAAAACCATAAGAAGGAGGAAAAAGAGATGTCAGAAGTAAGCACTAGACATCGCGTGCGGAAAATTAAGGCTGCACCCGTACTTCAAGAAACGCCAGCTGTTCTGGCGATCGCAGCAACAGCCGCAGCGACGTTGCTCACTGTTGCAGCAAAGGCCGTCTTTGATGAGCTTGTAAAAAGTGTGAAGTCGCCACAGCTGTCCGAATTACGTCCCGGATCGGAATTGCGTGTGGAATTAAAATCGGCTGAAGCACGGGCGGAAAAAGTACTCAGCGCCACTGCGCTGCAGCCTGAAGAAGCAGCGAAAGTGAAGGCTTTGGCAACACTGGCAGTCACTCCATACCGAGTTTCGCTTACATCCTGTGAAATGCAGAGTGAACTCACAAAAATTACTGCATGTCCATCGCCGGGTTCAGTACAGCAGGCAGCAAACGATATTCTTGCAATCCTTGAATCTTCTCACCAAGACCATTTTGTAATTTCACTGGCGAATTGCTGGATTCGAGCGGCAAAAGGGACTGGTTTTGACAGAATTCAGGAGAAAAACGTAAGCATAGGTTTGATCCGGTTGACCGCTGAAGACGCGGCTGGCCGTGCCTTGGTTACAGAAATAAGCACAAACCGATCCCTGGAAACAAGAATAGAAACCGAAGTTGTTGGTATCCGAGATGGCCGGTGCAAGGAAATCCTCGACCGCTTCGACAAGGCGCTCGAAGAAGAAGGAGTGGAAAGTGACGTTCCACAAAGAAAGCCAACTGGTGGGGCTTGTATCTTGGACGTAGCCCGAAAGTTTGTGAGCGAACGCACCACGTCAAATCAAAAATCAACGGCGTATCGTGGCATAGCAAACACTCGGAAATTACGACAAAGACAGCTGAGAATTCAGCAAAGAGGCTGACAATGAAATCAGAATGGGAAGGAATCTTTGAGGCTTATGATGAAGGGCACACTGCCATCCTGCTTACAGGCCGGTCGCTTTATGATTTTGTCGATGACGCCGCCAAAGTGCGCCCGTTGATCGAGTTGCTGCGTCGTGAGCTGCGAAAACGGTACGGCATGCTCCTCATTACCTACTCCATGGCAGCTGGTCTGGATTGGGACCAAAGCAGAATTGAAGATCAGCGCGATCGAAAGACAGTCCAGAGTGCGTTACAGGCGCACGGTCTTCACGCCATTCCGGAAAATCAAAATGAAACCACCCGAATTATCCGTGGAATCTCTTCATTGTCCAGAACTCCGACAGCAGGAATGAAATGGGCAAGCGGGGCCGATTTGCGGTTCGCTTTTCTATTTGAATTTAGCGAACATCTTACTCCAGGCGCGATGGCAAACGGGAGCCAGACCGACTCGCAGCTTGTCGCGACGGAACTTGTTCATATCACGGCACAAAGTCTCGCACTTCGATCCAGTTCAAATCTTGTGATTTTTCATGGAAGGGAAGGTTTGATTGACGACCTTGTCGCCGGAGCACTTCATCCTATCCGGCTACTGCAACCGGGGAAGAAAGAGAAGCAAAATTTCATTGGCACGCTTGACGCTTTATACAAAGGAGCTTGCCTGGAAGAAGGTCTTACGCCGGAATTCGTTGCTCATCTCACAGCGAATACTCCAAACCGTAGCCTGGAATCGCTTTATCGCGCATCGAACAGAACTTCGAAAACGGTAAGCATTCAGAGATTGCTCGAACAAAGACGGCGGGACGTTATCGAACTTTCGGAGCACACGCTTTCTGCAATGGATAACCGCCGCATCGAAAGCCTTGAGCTGTACGGGATCAATGTCTCCGTTCCACAAAGGATTCTGGAAGCTTATGCCCGCGCGCTTGCTGCGGGCGATCCAGCTATGCCATCCAATGTTTTGCTTGCAGGTTCGCCGGGCACGGGCAAAACCGACCTGGCGATTTTTACTGCTTCGACGGCGAAAGTCGCAGCATATCAGATGCACAGTCCGAAAAGCGGAATTGTTGGAGAAACCGAAAGGCGGGCTCGATTGCAGCAGACCGTGCTTCGTGAATGGACTCCTAACATCGCCTTTGTCGATGAAATTACTGAAGCCATGCCGTTAGAGCGAAGCGATTTTGACGGCGATTCTGGAGCGAGCCGCGCCGTAATGGCAACCTTGCTTACGGCGCTTTCGGATGAGTCCCGGCGTGGCAAATCACTCTTAATCGCGACAACCAATGTTCCGTGGCGCATCGGCGCCGCAATGAGATCGCGGTTCACTGCCATTCCCGTCCTTCATCCGCTGCGCGAAGATTATGCGGGTATCATTCTCGCGATCCTTCGCAGAATGGGACAGAATGCCGATATGGATCCGGCCGCTCCATCTCTTGTGGAGGCTGCATCCATCTTTTATGACAAAGGTGCTTCGCCAAGGCATATCCGTGCTGCGCTCAGCAATGCAATGTTGCTTCACGGTTCATTAAATGAAGATTCCGTCCTGTTCGCTGCAACAGATTTCTGTGCTCCCGTCGACAAGTTGTCCGCGGTTTACTCCGACCTTTGGGCAATCAAAATTTGCGACTCTCGAAGTTACTTGCCGTGGAGCGCCAATTCATCGCAGTATCCGTATCCTTCACACTTGAGAAACATTGTTGATCCCGCTACTGGAGACATCAACCAGGAAGCCCTCAATGCTCAAATCAAGGAACTCAAACCCTATGCAAATGTGTAATGACGCGCTCGAACGATCCCGAATCATTCATTTGAACGGGACAGGCGCAGTTGCTGAGCTCGAAGCGAAGCTTGCCCGCCACTATGGAGTGAAGCATGCACTTTGCGTCTCGAGCGCAACGACAGGGCTTCTGGCCATTGCGATTGCTCTAGGACTTCGCGATCAGGAATTCATTACGAGCCCATACACTTATGGCGGAACCATATCTTCATGGCTGTTGTTTGGAAACACACCGGTTTTTGCCGATATCGACAGCACAACTCTGACACTCGATCCCCATTCTGTAGTTCGGTATATTACGGATAAGAGCAGAGCAATACTCGGCGTCGACATATATGGAATGCCTTCCGATATGATTGCATTGCGCAAGATTGCCGATGAACACCGACTTTGCTATATCAGTGATGCGGCGCAAAGTTTTGGAGCACGCCGGGCGAGCCTTCCGGCAAGCAAACTTGCGCATGCTTTCGTTGTCTCTTTTACTGCAGGCAAGAGCTTGTTCGCCGGTGAAGGCGGCGCCATCTTAACTGATTCGAGCGATTTGTATGAAAAACTCATCTGGTGCTGCCAGCATCCCAATCGGCAAAAGAGAGAGCTGGGATTGCATCGCGTCAATGAATTTGGAATCAACGGACGCATTCATCCGCTCGCTGCAGTAATTGCCAACAGTAATTTCGATCGCGCGCTTCGGGCTATCGCTTCACGTCAACGAAAGGCAAATAGAATCATCAAGTTGATGAATGAATCGTCGTTGGTTCAGCCGGTGATACTGAATGACAACGAACTCGAGCCGTCTCACGAATGTTTGACTGGTTGCTGGAGGTCAAGTCCGGCGTGTGAAGATCTCGAAAACGAACTTGCTGCAGAAGGAATTCGGGTGCGCATTTCTGACGCGCCGGTTCGATTGATTTACAATCAGCCGGCATTTCGCTCGCAATGTTCGGACTCGATGATCTGTTCCGTTGCAGAGCGCCAAATGCGGATTCGATTTTCCGTTACTTCCACTTCAGATGAAAGATGATTGCGACCGGGGGGCGTTTTAAATTGTCGAGGATAGGATGCGAACACTAGAAGTTATCCTTGCCATTATGCTGTTTCTCGTCCTGTTGTACGTGGTTTCGAAGCCCATACCTCGAATTGTGAACACTTCACGGCCAATCCCGGTTGCTCCGCCGCCGGCAGTTCAGGAGCCACCCCGGCCGGCGCCGGATCCACCATCGGCGCCCGAGCTTGAGCTCGTTGGAAATCCTGCTCCACCGTTTGGGCTTCCAGATCTGAATGGAAGCTACATTCGGTTGTCCAATCTTCAGGGGAAGGTTGTTGTATTGAACTTCTGGGCCTCCTGGTGTCCGCCATGCAGAATGGAGATTCCACATTTCGTTGAGCTTCGGAACAGATACAGTGACCGCGGACTCGAAATCCTTGGTGTGAGTGTTGAAGGCCAGGATGCTCAGGGGACACTGCAGAATTTCATCGCGGAAAACAACGTGAATTATTCGGTATTGATCGCAAGTTCGGCAGTGTTGAAAGAATACGGAGATATCAGGGCGGTTCCTACGACATTTTTAATCGATGCCAATGGGATTGTCCGAAAGAAGCTCGTCGGCTACCAGGACCTGAATACATGGGAAGCCGAAATCAAGCCGATGCTTCCGCTCGCGGAGCAACCCGAATTCACCAACGATCCACCGATGATCGCAAACAACAGCTACGATCAGTTCCATTCTTCAAAGTCAGGAGGCCGTCTGCTAAGACAGGAGCCGGCAGTTCAGTCCAGGCCGATGTTTGACCGTGATGCGCAATTCGTGCGCGGTCCGAGGAACCGTCCTGTGAGACACATTCGTGTCGAGATTTCCCCGGCCATTGCGATTCGAAGAGTATCTCCTGTTTATCCGAGACACGCGCGAATCATGGGAATCGAGGGCCGGGTCGTTATTCGAGTTGAAGTACTGGCAGACGGAAGTGTCGGTGTTATCAGCTTCGTGCGCGCTGTCCATCCACTACTTGATCAAGCCGCGGCAGAGGCTGTTCAGCGATGGGAATTCCAGCCGGCATTCGATGGGCAGCAACCTGTGGATTCTTTCAAGATCGTCGGAATCGATTTCCACTTGAAACGGTAAATCAGGCAAATTCCTTCCTCTATATATATGTGGCGTCTGACAAAGATCACGCTATTCGTATGCTTCATCTGGTTCGTTGTTTCCCGGGTTGAGAATTGCTTCCGCCCTCCCCAGCTAAGGAATGTTCGGGCGAGAGAAGTCTCCTCAAAATTCATGCCGGCAAACGAACGGCTTCTTCGCCTTACCGGTTTTTATGATTACGCCAACGGCAATATCGATCAGCTAAAGTACCTTGCCTGCTCCGCTTTCACTGATGGCGATCGGACCCTGGGCGGTCGAGCCTCTGTTGACGGCAATCGCAGAGTGGCGCAGGTGGCGGCGCAGCGCAGCGACGTCGATGTAACCGCCACGATCGTTCATGAAGCAGCTCATCTGGAGGTCTGGGGCAGGGGCCGAAACATGAATGACTCTGAGGAGTATGCCAGAAGCATCGAGCAAAGGTTTCTCCATGCATATTCCTTCCAGCTTCAAAGGAGTCATTGAATGGAAATACTTTATCCGATCCGAGTATTGCTGATCATCGTGATTGCCTTCGCACTCATATTCGGTCTCATGAGCCGCCGGACCGCATGGCGATTCCTTCTTAGAATCATTTTGATCGCAATGTTTCTGCCTGTCCTGATTCCGATTTTTGCAGCCATCTTCTCTTCTATGTCTTTCTTCGCAAAATTGCTCTTACTGGCGGCGCTCGGAGTTTTCCTGTTCATTACCGTTCTCGGGACGTTTCTCGGCAGCTATCTATTCATGGAAGTACTGGGCCATTTTCTGTACGATGTACTGAAATGGATTTTCGCGTTTCCGTTCCGCATTCTTCGATGGATCTTCCGATAAGTAGACGGCGCAAACATTAATTAGTGAAGAGTGATTACCAGGATATAACATTGAAGCGTCGACTTGCTGTTGGTGAGCCGTTGCGGAGCACTGACAGTGATTTTCAACTGGACGATTCGGAACGAGTTGCGGTGCTCCTTGTGATAAAATCGCTGTACATTATTCATTGCACGGCTTAGGGGGAAAATGTCTACGGTCAATGTGAAGTGCGCCTTTTGTGGCAAGCAAGACTTGCCTTCAAAAATGTATCGATGCTCAAAAGAGGAATTGTGGGTTTGCTACATGTGTACAAAATCGCCAGGGGTCTTTGAAATAAAGGGCCTTAAGTGTCCGAGGTGTGGCCGCGAGTTGCAAGCACCACCAAAATAGCAAAGACCGAGTGATCATTTTGCCAAATCGCAGATATGTTTCAGCAGAAACTACGTTTTTCTGTTGTATGCAGACTAGGCTGTTCCGATCACAGAATATGCCGATCCTTGCATAAATACAATGATGCTTGAGGGGTAGATATCATGAATCGACAGGAAATTTTGGACGGATTAGTGAAAAGTAACGACTTTCCTGAATTGGTCGAGCTTGTAGCGCGTGCACGCGGGCGTGGACCGTCTGACTCGATCACCTCGACTCAAAGAATACTGGTCCGCGTGTTATTGGGCGGAGGACTTGAAGACGAGCTTGCAACTTCTCATCCTGATGATTCAATCCCCGACGAACTATTTGGACGAACGCTCGTTAAAATCGCAGACACTGGATTCCCTGAAATCGACGAAGCGTCTTCCGCCTTGCTGCATTGGTGGCTTCTGCTTACGGCTAACGATCTCATTGGAATTCGTAATATCGAATTCAATCGATTCGTTAACTCTGCGGAAATCGCTTTGACTGACTTTGACGAACGGGCGCACAGTGCTTTTGAAGCGGGTAATTATCAGGAGCAACAGGGCATGACTTACTGCGGGAGCTCCATCGTTTTTGAGACGCTCCGGACGATTTCGCGATGCAAAACCATTCAAGCGGTCAGTTATTTGTGGTCGGTCCATAATCGCAAAGCCTTAAAATTCAAGCAATGGCGCATTCCTGTCGAGGGATCTCTAACCGCTTTGGCGGCGATTGGCACAGATGATGCGAAACTCTTTCTGCATGAAGCTTTGAAGAATACCGATAAGGGATTAAGCGAGTGGGCCAACTTTGTTCTGAATTACAGTGGTCAAGGAGACTATGATCAAGTAGAAAAGCTTGCCGACGCAGCTCGGGCTGAAGATACGTCAAGACAGGAAAATATTGGTACTGCTGGGAATAAATCTGGATGCCTGGCTTTGTTGATGATGATCCTACTCATTGGCGTCCTATTCTCCCTTGCCGTTGATTATTACACTTTTTCCTTTGTTTGAACACCATTCGGGACAACAGCGTGAAGGATCAAGATTTTTAAGATGATGGATTTGCGAATCAAGGCGCTTTTTTGCTGTCCATAGTTTGGCAACACGATTAGCGTCTCTTCCATGAACAGGAAGATTGTCCAGTTTGTAACAATAAGCTGAGATAACAGGCTTGCAAGAACCATTTTTGGAGGATCAACAAATGAACACGCGTTTCTTGAACAATGGCGATGGAACGGTAACGGATAGTCTAACTAATCTGATGTGGGCAGCGCGGGATAATGTCACAGATATTGACTGGCATGAGGCAAAGGAATTTTGTGACCAATACCACGTAGGTGGCTTCAGTGACTGGCGACTTCCGACACTGCCCGAATTACGCAGTTTGTACGACGAACGTGTCTCGCACCATGTTACAGCTGCAATCGATGTCAGCCAACTGTTGCTATGGTCCTCCGAGTTCGACGAGTCCTCGGAAAATGCCAAAGTCTACAATCTCGGCGATGGTAGTGACCTCGAAAGCTTTTCCTACATGCCTGCTGGTACCAGGGCCTTACCCGTCCGTACCGAAGTGCCGCCGTCTAGTCAGCGATTTGTCAACAAAAGGGAATGGAATCGTGATTGATGGGCAAACTGGTCTAATCTGGGCAGTGCGGGATAATGGAGAGGACTGCGATTGGTACAGCGCAAAACGGTATTGCCAAGCTTACCAAGGCGGTGGATATGCAGACTGGCGGCTGCCCACAGTTGCAGAACTAAGGACTCTTTTTGATCCGCATCACTCTAGATTGTCCGCGTCCGGCGTAGAGTTCTATTTCACAGCACAGATTGAATGCACTTGTTATGGAATGTGGACGTCGGAAACAGTGGGGACGCCCATGGGTTCTATTGATCCCAGCAACGAACTGGATTTAGCCCGTGCTGGTACCCTCTATTTTGATAAAGCACGACAGTATAAGGATCCCTGTAACATTTCTGAGAATCTTCGCGCTTTACCGGTGCGGTCTGATCGGTAATACAAGAACGACCCACCAACACTGGAACTTTATTCTATTTTTGAACTGAACCTAACAGTCCGGAGCGCAACTTGCCTGGCCTTGCCCTGATGTTTGGGTTGATGAGCCGCGAGTACGGGTCCAATCCGGATTCGCGTCTTTCTATGTCAATGTTGCCGATTTCACCACATGAAAATGCCGCTGAAATATTTTCACGGGCTCGTAATTGATCAAGCTTCGGTAAGCTCTCTCAGTTTCGGGATATTCAGTGCGCGAATCATTGCCATCAATCAACGTTAGGCGAAACGCTAGAGGAGGAAACGGATGTTCCGCGTTAATCCCATCGCCATAGCCATATCGACGAACCTTTTCAAATTCGAGCTGGAAGAATTTCGAAAGACTGACAGGCGGCACTTCTTTCGATCACTCATTCGCCTTTTTCGCGCATTCAGAATACTTACTCGATCTATAACGCGCTTACACTGGTACACTCTTGCGGCGAATATACGATTGCAGTTTCGCAAAATATCGAGTTTGTGGAAGAAGAAAGAATCGCTCGAGCCCTACTCCATTTATGAGCTCGATTTGCGTTCGCGCACACTAAACTATCTGATTCGAGCGGGGATCCTGACAATCCCTCAGGTGCTCGTGCTCAATGAGGAGGACTTAAGAAGGCTAATAGTTGGGAGAACTTCACTACAAGAAATAAAGCGGGTGCTTGGCGAACGTAATCTCGAACTGGGGATGGACCCCAGCCATGCCGTTTTGTTATTTCCGCGCTCCGCTCACAAACGATGATGAGACTGTTGATCGTCCCGTTGAGAAGGTTGAGATCGCTGATGCAATATTCGGATCGATATTCGGAGGAGTAGCAGGCTAAACCGTGTTCCCTCGGAGCGTTTGTTGTGCTAAGGCGTTTAAGTGTGGGTACTTTCGTGCAGCTCGTGTTGTCCCTTTGGAAGAAACTGAAGCTGGACAAGTTCGTATCCAAGCCGAACAACAGCAGGAATACCGCAGCCATGAGGAACCCAAGGCAGGGAAGTGGGAGCGTTTCCGACAATTAAAGCGGTTCCCAGTTCTTGCCGACGGTGCCCGACGACGGTTGTTCCTCAAAAGCAATAAAACTGGTTCTGACCGAGAACGGCTAAAATTAATGATGCTTCTAACAATTAGTTCATATTGATTTCATGCTCTCCGTTAATCGCCCGCTCGATGATAAACTACTGAGACGACTCCTCACGCATGCACTATCGTGGTAAAAGCTTTAAGTACTGGCGTAACCGCCTTGATGATGCCGATTGGGAAACACAGTACTCGGCATGGGTTGCAATGAGTCACTTTGCATCCGAGTATCAAGAAGCTTTTGATCTCATGATAAAAGGTTTAGAGGAATCAAATGTCTCATTGCGAATCCTGGCGGTCGACACTTTAGGACAATTGAGAGATGCTTCCTCCCTTAACCCATTGATCAAGAGAATTGTCGATGACGATATCGACGTCCGCGTTTCTGTTTGTCTTGCTCTATTAAAGTTTGATCAACCGATAATCATTCCCGATTCATCTGCAGCATTCCTTCTACGCAATTTCTGGGAAGAGGAAGCTCTTCAGTTCTATTTACATCGAGACGAAATAATCGACTTGCTATTCAAGAGTGGCCACTCCGAACTGCTGTATCCCGTATTGATGCGTGGAGCTTTAAAATATGATACCAG
The DNA here is from genome assembly GCA_022616075.1 of bacterium. Lineage (NCBI taxonomy): Bacteria > bacterium. The sequence goes on along the minus strand of JAKEFK010000128.1, from coordinate 548 downwards.
TATTGCCCAAACGGCAATCCGACACTTGGCGCGATATGCCGGCCAAGACGCTGCAAATGCTCGCGCAGTACGTTCAGCCGTCTGTGAGCGGCTGGTAACACTTGCGATCACCGAGAGTCGAAAGATTGATTATTGTTGCGAGGCTCTAAATCAAATCGATTGCGAATTCGCAAAAATGAAATTTGTAGAGGTGGTGAAAATTTACTTAAATAACTCCCAGGCCTTGCCGAGCGATAACGTCCAAAATGCAGTACGGGCACTTAGATCATTTAGAGGCCCTGAGATTCTTCCGCTCATGAACCAGCTTCTTGTTTGTGACGACTACAATCTGGTAGAAGAGGCGTTTTGGGTAGTATATGACTACGGAGATGCAGCTCTCTCGTCTGTTCCTTTTCTTGTCGATGCCTATCACAGATTTAGAAAGCATCAGCCTGGACGATCATCCGACGGTCACGTCCCAGATTTCCTGTAAAAAGAAAGACAGGTGCATGTTCCTCTGGTCACCTGTTAACGGTTAAGCAGCCCTAGAAACCCGGAACAGTTGGGCT
>JAKEFK010000127.1 GCA_022616075.1 bacterium | reverse complement strand
TCAATGGAAGCCATCGATACGATCGCGTCCATGATCGGCATGATGCTGCTGAATATTCTGAGAGATCGGACAGAGCCGGCGTTATCTTTATAAAATCCTTATAACTTTCTTACCATCTTTTTACAACCTTCTTGCTATTTTTACAGTCATCGTGTCGAAGACATGAATACAGCAGTAGCAAATCACACATCAATAGAAACAGAACAACAGGCAAAGTCTCGATTAAGGATTCTTTGTTTGACGGCGCTTGGAATCGTTTACGGAGACATTGGAACAAGCCCGTTGTATGCCATCAGAGAATGTTTTCATGGTCCTCATGCAGTCCCCATTACGCATGACAATGTTCTGGGAGTCCTGTCGCTCGTATTTTGGTCACTCGTCATTGTCGTGACACTGAAATATCACGTTTACGTAATCAGAGCGGACAATCGCGGTGAAGGGGGTATTCTTGCGCTTATGGCTTTGGTGCATCGCATATTAAAGAAGCAAACAGGCAAGAAATATTTCCTGTTGACAACGCTGGGCTTATTCGGCGCCGCGCTCCTATATGGCGATGGGATGCTGACTCCGGCCATTTCTGTGCTCAGCGCCATAGAAGGTCTGGAAGTAGCTACACCCTTTTTTAGTCCTTATGTCGTCCCAATTACGATTATCATTTTGATAGGTTTGTTCCTCTTTCAACGAAGAGGCACGGCGGGTGTGGGAGTCATTTTTGGACCAATCATAATCGTATGGTTTTTGACTCTGGCTATTCTTGGACTGGTTAACATTTTCAGGGAAACCGCGGTTTTGAGAGCGATCAATCCGGTTTACGCAATGCAGTTTTTTCAGCAGAATGGTTTTCAAGGCTACCTCGTGCTTGGAGCCGTATTCTTAGTGGCGACCGGCGGCGAGGCGCTGTATGCAGATCTAGGTCATTTCGGTGAAAAGCCGATTCAAATTGACTGGTTCGGTATCGTTGGTCCTTCGCTACTTTTGAATTATTTCGGACAGGGAGCTTTGCTGCTTGTTGATCCAGGGACGGCAAAAAATCCTTTTTACCATATGGGTCCTTCCTGGGCTCTCTATCCGATGGTGATTCTTGCAACGATGGCAACGATCATAGCATCGCAAGCAGTCATCTCTGGTGTCTTTTCCTTGACGCGTCAAGCGGCGCAACTCGGATATATGCCCAGGGTAAATATCATTCACACTTCTTCACGGGAGATCGGGCAGATTTACATTCCAGGCGCAAACTGGGGGCTGATGGTGGCAACCATTGGACTGGTTCTCAGTTTTAGAAGCTCCAGCAACCTTGCAGCGGCATATGGTGTAGCCATAACGAGCACCATGATTATTACAACGATGCTTGCTTATTTTGTTGCTCGACACATCTGGCACTGGCCTTTATACCGCGCGGTTTTGGTCACGATCGGATTCTTGGCCGTAGATACTGCGTTTTTCGGAGCAAACATCATCAAAGTGCCTCAAGGCGGATGGGTCCCGTTATTCATCGGTCTCCTTGTTTACACAGTATTTGCAACCTGGAAGAGAGGGCGCGATCTGCTTGCTGCGAAACTGCGTCTGGGTATGCTCCCGCTGCAAGACTTTGTAAAAGATGTTGCCAAAAACGGAATTACGCGAGTTCCAGGCACAGCAATTTTCCTTACGGGTGATCCTGATGGAACTCCGATCGCGATGCTTCACAACATTAAACACAATCAAGTCCTACATAAGCAGAACATTATTGTTACCGTTCTTACTGAGGAGATCCCGCACGTTTCAAAAAAAGAACGGATTCAGATAGAAACTTTAGGAAACGGCTTCTGTAAAGTCATCATCCGTTACGGTTTCATGGAGGATCCGGACGTTCCATTCGTTCTGCGGCAGCTGAAACACCATAATGGTGTAGACGTAAATCCTGCAGCGGCCACGTACATCATGAGCCGCAACACATTGATCCCGTCCAAAATTCCGGGTATGGCAATCTGGCGCGAAAAACTCTTTGTATTCCTCACGCGCAATGCGTCCCGCGCAAATGAATTCTTCCGGCTTCCCGCAAACCGGGTGGTGGAACTCGGTATGCAAATCGAGATTTAGGATTCAACGCAAAGGCTCAAAGCTGCAAGGTAAAGCAAAGTACTTTTTGACCTTTATGACTTCGCGCCTCTGCGTTAAAAGAGTCCGGTATAATGGGGGCAGATGTTCAAGCGGGCTTCGCTTCGGTATCTGATCGCAATCGTCCTTCTACTGATTTCCAGATCGCAGCTCAGGTTATGGTACGAATTTGAACACGTTCAAACTTATGTCGTGGCCTCTCTTCTTTTTCTTGTCGCTCTCGGACTGGTCCTTGTTCCGCAATGGAAACAAAGAGAGAGGCAATTGTCCTGGCGCCGAACCTTTGTCTTGTTCCTGCTCACGCTGCTTGCTATACCCTGGGGAGAATGGTTCCAGCTCAGTATGCCTTTTGCAAGAGAGAACTGGAGCCAGCAGATACTGGATCAAACCTTATTCTTAATTTGCTGTTTCTTCTTCTTTTCGCTTGCGCCAAAAGCCGCGGAAAAAATTCAAAAGACAACGAGATCAGTCCTTTCCTTTCTTTCACGGATGAGATGGATTGTTCCCCTGCTTCTCATCCTGCTGTTTTGCATAACGTCATTGATTGGAATTTTTGTCGCGAAGAAAGCAACCATCGTTTCTGATTCCGGAAGTCATCTATTTCAAGCAAGAATTTTCGCACAAGGGAAACTGACAGCACCCGTGCCTCCGTCTCCCGAATTTTTTAACAACCGGAATGACAGCCTGATCATGCATGAAGGCAAATGGTTCAGTGTTTATTTACCTGGATTTCCTCTGATACTTTCCCTCGCGTCCCCTATCAACGCGGAGTGGTTTGTCCCCCCCCTTCTCAGCGTTTTCACTCTGGCGATCTGGCTCGCATACATCGATCGATGGCATAGCCGTCAGACTGCTATTTTCTTCGGGATACTGTTTGCCTGCTCTCCTTTTGTTTTGCTTCAATCTTCAACCATCATGATTCATATAGCGGAGTTGTTTCTCGCAAGCGCTGCCATATATTTGATCCGCCTGGAAACAGAAAAACCTAATCCCCTTCGCTCTATTCTGTTAGCGCTGACTTTATTTCTTTCCGTTCTAACTCGTGGATTTTCGCTTATGCCTTTTCTTCTTCCGGTTTTGACGTATGGTTTCCTCCGGCGCCGTTCCTGGAGAATGCAAGCGTCCATCGGGATTGGCATTTTGAGCGGAGCTGCCGCGATAGCAATCTATCAATGGCAAACAACGGGAAGTCCATGGCTTTCAGCCTACATCCTGGAGTTTCCAGGCAACCGCTACGGCTTCGGTGAAAGCCTGTTTGGACAGATCCACACCCCGTTGAGAGGATTAGAGCAAATTTCGAATAACGCGCTTGGTCTGAATTACTGGCTCAACGGATGGTATTCAGGAACGCTCTTTTTCATTTTCGCTGCTGTGATTCTTGGCGCTTCAGCGGACGTCTGGGACCAATTACTCTTCCTTTCGTGCCTGTGTCTCGCAGCTTTTTACTATTCTTTTGTCGGCCAGGACCTTTTTGTAGGACCTCGTTATTTTTTCGTTTGTTCGCCGGTCTTATTATTGTTTGTTGCCCGCTGTTTGGATTTGCAAAACACTAGGGTAGTTGCCACGGCGACGGTGTGCCTTGTTGCATCTTTACCTTTTCAAGTACCCAAACTTGTTTCAGCCTGGATTCCAATTCCCACTTTAAGAGAAAATCTTGAGACACTTCAAGGAAAGAAGGCGCTCATTTTTCTTCCGGAGAATGAAGAATTTGCGGTCAATTTAAATGATCCCTTCTTACGAAATCCACACATCCTTTGCCAGGATTTGGGGGAAAGAAACCAGAAAGCAATCGAAACCTTCCGGGAATATCGTCCCTATTATTTTGGAATGTCCTATAACCGGGGTACTTCCGGAATTTCCGGCGACTTTACTCTATCCGAGAGCCGATTAAACACCGAAGGAAAAGAAATCAGCTATTTTAGATTGGCTCTTTTGATGCGAAATTCCAAAGCTCAGATTGAAAAAGACTTCTTTGATCTATCTTATATCGGGCCCATTGCGTGGGGCGATCCTTTATTGAAACTGGACTCTGTTTACCGCTATATCAGCGCCTCCCGTCCCGGGCCCAACATACAAGACAATTTTCGCGCCGGCCTGCATCACACAGCAGCAGCAATTCTTCTCCCAAGGGTGGCGTTTGAAAAAAATAAATTACAGTGGAAAAAGTCTTTTGACCCTAAAACATTCAGGGCTCATTTCCTGAATGCCAGACGATTTATGGCAAACTCCGGGGAGCTCGGGACGGAGCTTCTGCCAGCGCTGGAAAAAGTAAACAGAAGGATTGATAGGGATGCAAATCAAAATCTATCCGATGAGGAAATTCTCCGGTATGTTGGAAGAAGGGTTCGTTGGCTGGAGGAATACTAGTCCACGGTGAGAGTTTTGCTGAGGTTTCGGGGAAAGTCGGGATCGTAGCCGCGAGCCACACTGCAACGGTACGCCAGGAGCTGCAGTGGAATTACGGCCAGCAAAGGATTGATGATTTCTCCTGCGCGCGGCAACGAAATCAACTCTTGAGAATTTGTGCGAAGACGTTCTTCCTCTTCTCCGATTACAATTGCCCTGCCTCCGCGACAGGTGGTCTCATTGAGACCACTTACAATCAACGGAACATCTTCCGGGCCTGCCACAAAAATCACCGGATAGTCTTTTGTCACAGCCGAGAGTGGCCCATGTTTGAACTCCGTGGAGAGCATCCCTTCACAATGCGAATAGGTCACTTCTTTTAACTTCAATGCGCCTTCCAGCGCGATCGGATAGGTGAGTCCGTATCCCAAACAATAAAGATCATTGCGATCGCTGAGTTCTGAGGAAAGCGTGATCACCTGCGGATCGGACATATCGATGGATTCCTGAATCAAGTTCGGAAGATTCTTAAGACTGTCGGTGGAATGGCCACCCATGCGCATCGCAAGATAAAGAAACAGGATTGCCTGATTCATAAAAGTCTTTGTTGCGGGAACAGAAATTTCGTAGCCGCACGCAAGCGGCAAGTATCGTTCACTTACGTTCATTAATGTCGAACCGATGACATTCACGAATCCAAGCACAAGCATTTCCTGTCGTTGCGCGATCTCTACTGCGTTCAATACATCTTTTGTTTCGCCACTCTGACTGACAAACACACCGGCGTCCTCTTTCGTGATTGCCGCGCCGTATTGCGCGATGAATTGCGGCGCCAGAACCGGAATAGCAGCACGCCGTGCAAGTCTTCCAAGGTAGATTGCGCCCAGCAGGCACGCATGGTAACTCGTGCCGCAACCGACAAGGTACAGGTGGCGGGCTGACTTCATTCGCTCCACCATCCGGTTCACGTGCGGGGATGCATTTAACAAATGCAGCAATTCACCGGCAACTGCAGGTTGTTCATGAATCTCCTTCAGCATGAAGTGGGGATATCCGCTCTTGACCGCGCTTTCCATGCTCTCCTGAATCTCTTCGGGCAACCGTTCCACCGTGGTTCCATCGATAAGACTCACCACGTTTAAACCGGATGGACCGAGGATCACGATCTCACCATCCTGCACACGCAAAATTTTTTGTGTCAGCGGCAGCAACGAAGGGAGGTCTGACGACACGCAGGTGAAACCGTTTGCAATGCCTGCAACCAAACCGGAACCCTTTTTAACCGCATAGAGTTTATCTTCGCCAACTTTGCCGATTACAAAAGCGTAGTCCCCCTCCAGATCGTTATAAGCCTTTCGAATCGCGTCGATCATATTGCAACCTTGATTGACGTAGCGCTCCACAGCATGAACACAGGATTCTCCATCGTTCGTGGAACGAACAGTCATTCCTTCCTTCAAGAACTGTTCCCGTAGCTCCACATTGTTCACGACATTTCCATTGTGAGCGCCCACCAGGTCGCCGTCCGAATCAAGATGAGGTTGTGCGTTGACTTTGGAAGGCGCTCCGAATGTCGCCCATCGCAGCTGAACAATTCCGCGATGCCCCTTCATCTCTTGCAGGTTGTATCGCGCAGTGACCTCATCAACTTTTCCAACATCCTTCCTCAGATCAATCGAGCCGTCCCTGCGTATGGTAGCGCAGCCGACCGAATCATAGCCGCGATAGGAAAGCCGCTTCCCTGCTTCCACAAGGATGGTTCCGAGTTGTTGATCCTCATTTGCAACGATTCCAAAGATTCCGCACATATCGTGACATTGTACAGCGGATTTAGCAGCACCGCAGAGACGTAAAGGCGCAGAGAAAAAAAATTGAGTTCTCTCTCCTTTCTCTGTGTCTCAGCGTCTCTGCGGTGTTGTTGAACACTTGCACTATAATGTTGCGATGACTTTGGAAGCCGGTAGCCGTTTGGACCAGTACGAAATTCTATCGCCGCTTGGAGCTGGGGGAATGGGTGAGGTTTATCGTGCGCGCGATACGCGTCTTGGGCGGGACGTTGCCATTAAGGTTTTGCCGGAACGGCTTGCGGTGGATTCTGAAGCGCTGGGAAGATTTGAACGGGAAGCAAAAGCTCTCGCCGCTCTCTCCCATCCAAACATTCTCGCCATTTTCGATTTCGGCACACACAACGAAATCACTTACGCTGTCATGGAACTTCTGGAAGGAGAAACGCTTCGAAAGCGGATCGGTCGCTCACAAATCTCATGGAACAAGCTGATAGAAATCGGAACAGCGATCGCAGAAGGTCTTGCGGCCGCTCATTCACGCGGAATCATCCACCGCGATCTGAAACCCGAAAATATATTTTTGACCGCAACCGGTGGCGTCAAGATTCTGGATTTCGGTCTCGCGCGGCTTGATCAATCGACGCATCCGGAGGGGGAAAGCCGCATGGCCACAGTGTCCGGCACACAACCGGGAACAGTTCTCGGCACCGTCGGCTATATGTCTCCTGAACAAGTTCGCGGTCTATCTCTGGATACTCGCACCGACATTTTCTCCTTCGGCTGCATCCTTTATGAGATGGCAACGAGGAAGTGCCCTTTCACAAGAAATACAGCCGCCGATACGATGGCTGCGATCCTGAATCATGATCCCCCCGAACTATCTGCCACCGGCGCTGACATTCCTCCGGAGCTGGATCGATTGATTTTGCATTGTCTGGAGAAGGATCCTGAAAACCGCTTTCAATCGGCTCGCGATCTGACTTTTGATTTGAAAGAAATAGCGAGTGGTGTGCGGCTGACGAAGCCGCTAAAAAGACCTGAAGAAAAACACTCTCCTATTGGAAAGGTGGTAATCGCAGCTTTTGTGCTCTGTTTTGTGTTGGCGGGTTTATGGTGGTTCACGCGAATGAGTGGCACGTCCGACTCCGGCCTAAAAATTCCCGTCGCTGTGGCAGACTTCATCAACGAAACCGGTGAAAAAGAGTTAGACGGATTATCCGGCATGTTGATCACATCACTCGAACAGTCACGAAAACTTTCCGTGATGACGCGCTCCCGAATGCTCGATGTTCTCAAACAAATGGGACAGGGGAATTCGGAGAAAATCGATGAGCATCTCGGACGTGAAATTTGTAAACGCTCGAATGTGAATGCTCTCATTCTTGCATCGATCCGTAAGTTTGATCAGTTGTACACGATCGATCTTAAGGTCCTGGACCCGGAAAAGAATGAATATCTGTTTACAACCAAACAACAGGGAACTGGAAAAGCAAGCGTGCCTGAAATGATCGATAAGTTGTCTGAAGAAACGAGAAGTGGACTTAAAGAAAAGGCGGTAGAGATCCAGGCTTCCAGCCGAAAAGTTCAAGAAGTAACAACTTCTGATTTGCAGGCCTATCAGCATTTTTTCAAAGGCGAAGAATTTATAAACAAGCTGCAATTTAAGGAAGCAGAAGCAGAATTTGATAAAGCGATCGCCATCGATTCGAACTT
>JAKEFK010000126.1 GCA_022616075.1 bacterium | reverse complement strand
GGTCTGAAAATTATTTCTGAATTGGGAAGATCATAAGTCACGCGGAAACGGCTCAGGAAATCGTGTCCTACTAGTCCGTCATAAATAATCTTCTGGAACATAACTTCGGGATGCTCGATTCCGATATCGGTTGACTGAACAAGATGAACCTTTCCTTCAAGGTTGGTAAAGAATCTCGAAAAAGTGTGTCCCGTCTCATCCTTTCCATCTTTACGCTTAACTTCCGGTCCGTCTGGTGTTACCCCAAGTGCTTTCATAAACGATTCGTTTAGAATCAATATTTGGCTTCCGGTATCCACCTCAACCGAAATTCTCCGACTATCCGGTAGAACAAGAGGCATGAAAATTTGTAACGCGGGACCTTCAATGTCTTGGAGGATCGGCACACGCGTTCCTTCAGCACGAATTTTTGCCAGGGATTCAGAAGTTTCGAAAGTGATAGTCCGTTTTGTGTAATCCACCGAATAAGGGAGATTTCTGAAAAATCCCAAAGAGAGAAATCCGCCAATCCCTGATCGAGGCATCATCGTTTCAAGATCGAAAACTCCAACAGGTACGTTCTTCAGTTCGTGTCCAGCAACAGATAGAGAATCAACAGAAGACATAGGAGTTCGGATCTCCTGACCAGACATTCTCTTGCCAGAGTACTCATCTTCAATTTTGCAATGAAGTTGTTCGCATATCGATTTCGAGATTAGATTCACTCCAATCCCTGTATCAAAAATAAAGTTCTGAGTGAGGGTTCCGTTAATTTGGACAGGAACAACCATGAATGTCTCACTGAAATAAGAAAATGGAATTTCAGAAATTTGTTGCTGAGAATCAGCACTGCAAGAAATTGAAAAGCAAACTAATACCAGGAAAAAAATCGGAATGTTTTTCGTACTCATCAAGTGCCGAAAGCATACTACCGTTAGCCAAAGCGGACCAACGATTTTGACACAAACGATCCACCAAATGTCATGACTCGGGCCAAATTTGACTTGTGAGGCAGGAAGTTCTACTCGGACTGAAACAATTCACGCCTCCAAGCCACAATAGGATAAGACTTCTTGATTGAACTCGGAGGGAAAATGTTCCAGCCAAAAAATCTAGTGCCATTCGCACTGTTGATGATTCTAGGTACAAGCAATTTCTTGTGGTCACAAGAGAAGACTTGTCCGATCGGACCACACCAGGGCAATTGGTCATTGCGCGAACCATTGCCTGAAGAAACCTCTGAATTTGGAGCAGTCAGTGTGAATGGTCTTATTTTTACAGCCGGTGGATATCTGCCGGAAAATAACCGTTCGTTGCTTATGTATGACATAAAGAATAATCGCTGGACACGAGCTCTCGATCTGCCAAAGGGAACGCATCATCCGGCTCTCGTATCTGTAAATAATAAGTTGTACGTGATCGGTGGACACATGGCTGAAGATGCAGTTCAAATCTACGATCCAGTATCAAAAAAATGGACGCAAGGCAAATCTCTTCCGACCCCTCGAGTTGCGATGGCGAGCGTTGTGTTGAATGGAAAAATCCATTTAATCGGAGGAACTACAAACATCAACCAGGGTATTGCTTTGAATGCACATGAAGTCTATGACCCTGTGAAAGATTCATGGCAAACCCGTGCTTCACTTCCAGTTGCATCGGAACATGTACAGGCAGGTGTACTAAAAGGAAGGATTCATGTAGTTGGAGGGCGTAATCGTTTTAGAAACATGGATCTGAACCAGATCTATAATCCCGCGACCAACACCTGGTCAACCGGTGCTGCAATGAACCGTGCTAGAAGCGGTATGGGTGCTGCAGTCTTCGAAAAAAGGCTTTACGTTTTTGGAGGCGAAGATCTCATTGGACGATCCATTGTAAATTCAGTGGAACGGTATGATCTCGATTCAAATAGCTGGGAGCTTTTGAATCCGATGATTCATGCAGTCCATGGCAACCCCGCTGCAGTTTTCCAACGTTTCATTTATGTTTTTGGTGGAGCAGAAGATACCGGCAGTGGAGATGGAAGCAACTATTTGCAACGTTTGGATATTTCGAATTCGCCAAAACAGCCAAAGAATCTTACAGCAACAGCACTTTCTTCGACGTGTATCCGCCTAAAATGGGCAGATCTTTCTGACAATGAGGACAGCTATTTAATCCAACGCAAGAATAAGAATTCGTTTCAAACCATTTTTACTCTTCAGACTAACTCAAAACAATTTGATGTGAAATCGTTAACTCCTGGAACGGCATATTCATTTCGTGTTGTTGCGCAAAATGGACGCGGAAGTTCCGCGCCTTCTAACATTGCGTCGGCAACCACGAAACAGTAGAGGCGAAATTCGCGTACATAAAAAAAGCCCGCCCTTCGGACTGGCTTTTTATGTTTCACAAAAGCTTTTTGAGAATCGAGTATTGAGAATTGCGATTCTCACGCTTTGATGAAGGTAAGCAAATCTTCGTTGATCACGTTCTTATGCGTCGTGCACATTCCGTGAGGCAGACCCGGATAGACTTTCAGAGTTGAGCCTTTGACGATCTTCGATGATAGAAGCGCAGAGGTGCCGATCGGCACGATCTGATCATCCTCCCCATGCAGAATAAGAGTCGGAACATTGAACTTCTTGAGATCTTCACCCGCATCTTGCAGATCATATCCTGAAGGATGATAACGAAGTTGTTGGCTACGATTTCGTGGATGATGATGAAGATCCAATGGATGAAAGAAATGGTCTCGATGATGATAATGATTCGCAAATTGACGAAGGCGCAGGACACGGCACTCACGTTGCCGGAATTATTGCGCTACTTGCTCCAGAGGCTAAGATCATGCCGCTTCGCGTTTTAAACAGTGAAGGAGTTGGAACGGTTGATCAAGTTGTTAAAGCTCTGAACTTTGTACAAGAGTTTGCAGATGATAATTCTGGTAAAGGGGATGGTCCCAACATTCCTATCGTTGTCAATCTCAGCTTAGGACTTGCAGAACAATCTTTTACATTACTTGCGGCGCTTCGGGGAGTACTCAATAACGGGATTCCTGTCATTGCCTCCGCAGGCAATCGTAATTCTTCCACAAAGCATTATCCCGCTGCCGGCGACATCGGGAATCTTGATGTCATTGCTGTTTCGGCAACAGACCAAAACGATAAGAAGGCAAGTTTTTCTAATTTTGGCAACTGAATCAATCTATCGGCACCTGGAGTTGGAATCTATAGTACGTTCATGAATTCTCAATTTGCGAAATGGGATGGCACTTCTATGTCAGCTCCTTTTGTTAGTGCGGAAACCGCTCTGATCATGTCCAAGCTGTCAGCTCGAAATCCTGGCAAAGATCTGGAACTGAATCAAATTCTCAGACCGCTTAAAGCTGGTACCGACTACATTTACGGCATCAACACCAAATACAAAAATCAGTTGGGAACAGGACGGATTAATATTGAGAGTTCGGTTCGTATTGCGGCGGGAGCTGACATCCTGAGCGTCAAGACTGTAGTCTATAAACGGGAAAGCAAGAAACTCTTAGTGGAAATACGAAGCACATCAGCACCCCATGCAATCCTGAGTATTCAACGATTTGGAAAGATGAAGTACGACGCTGTAAAACGTATTTACATTTTCCAGAGATCCGGTGTGAATCCTGCACCTTCTGAAATCACCATTACATCGTCCGCAGGGGGTCTGACTTCTCCTAGGGTTGCCATCCAATAAAGACCTCGAACCAACGGTGAAACAAAGCAAGCTCCGGATTAAAACCTCTAATTCCCGGAAACGGATTCAGAAATTTCTGCGATATCAAACCCACGGGCTCCTGTTTCTGATAGCTTTGAACAGGAAGCAAGTGTCTTGATTACTCCAACTCTTGTTCCAGTGGAACTTAATGCGAAACCTTTGACAATATATCGTTGACAAGCACTGCTGAATGAGGAAAAGATCACATGGCTTGCATCCGGAGCGATCGCAATGGACTGAGCCGATTCTAAAATTTCCATTGGCTGCTTTTGCAAATGGTGTAAGCTCCATCGGCGCGCCGATTGGCTTTCCGGTTGTAGCATCGATTGTTTGAACTTGGAGCTGACTCTGTTGATTCGCTGTACCCACATTCCGAAAAGCACGGAAAACCAAATATCTCACGGTTTGAGATATGCCACCAGCCCCCGTTCCTAAAGTGACAGGACCACTGATGTCAAGACTGTAACTGCTATAAGGAGGCACAGACCAAGACGTGGATTGTTTTGGGTTACCTTTATCAACTAATACAGTCGTAATCTTCCATGATGTGGAACTCGTCGCCGTGAATTGAACCGCAATCTTTCCATCGCGGCTAATAGTCCCTCCAAGAATAAATGTGCCCGGAGGATTATTAAACAATGTCTTTTTTTGGCCCGCGGAGAGTCCGTCATCTTTGATGCTGTAGCGGCAATAATCATTGGCAACAGTTCCGGTTGCAAGTCCTGGTGCGAATAGAGCCACATCAGCCATCTCATCAGCTGCAGATGTTCCAACAGTACCTGATCCACGGGTTGAGAAAATTTGATGGTTTGTATATTGCGAACGTGCCTTATTATCGAACGTCTTAATTTTACTGTAATCGATTGGCGGATTTAGCGGTTCAGCTGTACCTTTTGAAAATACCTCGCAAGACTCTACATTTACCTCAAACACACCAATATACGGTGCGCCGTTAGGTCCTTTGAAAGTTACATACAACTTGTCTAATGTTATGGGACTCGATCCTATTCTGAGAAATTCTTCACCATGAACATAGGTAGCCGCAATGACTTCTAAATCGAATTTAATAACGCACTTGTGCGTTATCGTACTTCCCTTTTCTTTGGAAACTAATATGTAAACATTGTGAGGATCTGTGTATGTATAGGTATACACATGTTGTGCATTCACCTCTCTTCCAAAAAATAATGTTAACGCGAACAAAAACACGATGAATAAATTCCTGTTCATAATCGTAGTCTCCTTCTTGCCTTGACGGATCACAATCCGGATTCCGTCATCAATAGGCTTCATTTAGACATGCGATTAATGAGCGAAGAATACGCCACTTGGGTATTCTCTGCCAGCAAACTAAACAGAAGGAATAACTAAAACCTCATTGCAAAAAACCTTGCGAGAAAATTAATCTTGGCGACGATCGCTCGCGCAACGGATCATTGGATTTCAGCCCAGCACAACTCTCGGCACTTTTTTTGAGATTTACCAAACATACTTTCCGATCAGCCCCAGAATCCGGTCCATTAAAGTAAGTTTGGAACTTTCCAGAACTTGCGAGCTTTTTACCAGATCGGCATCCATTTGATTCCGCAATTTTTGCAAGAACGGTTCATCCGGATTTCCATGGACGAACAATGTTAGTTCCTTGCTTGTAAGCATGCTGCGAGGAGTGAGATTCGCGGATCCAACTGCGACAAATTCTCGGTCTGTTAATAAAACTTTTGCATGACTCATCACCGGGTATAAAAAAATCCGGATATTGTTCTTGTTTTTTGAAGTCAGCAGACGATTCATTGTGACTTTGTTGGCAAGACTGTGGGTATCAGGAGCTTTTGGTAAAATCACATCTACCTTTACTCCACGATCAGTAGCGCGAAGCAACGCTTCAATAATGATGTCATCGGAAAAATATGCATGCTGAACAACAATATTTTTTCTTGCGTGATCAATCATCTCCCTTAATCCAGTTCGTATTTCTGTTGCATGCTCATCGTTTACAGCAACTACTGCGGGAAGACCAGCGGGCCAGGGTTTACCTTTTAGCACCCGGTTTTCAAAGGCAGCCACACGATCTTTTCCTCTGATTAATGCCATATAATCATGCCACTCAAAGTGATATTCGTCCGCGATATTCATCCCGCCAAAGATCAACGTTTCATGATCTGTGATGAAATATTTGGAGTGATCATAATGAGCAAAGATCTTGGTATTCACTTTGATATTCGGATAATTTTTGAGTCCTGCCGAAGTAAAAACCGGACTCGGTCGACCGTTGAAAATGTCTCCTAGTTCAAAAACGGTCCCCAGCATGTCCTTGTTTACTGTAACTTCTACTCCACGGTCTGCAGCTTTTTTTAACTTCTCAACAACTGTCTTTCCAGTCTTATCATCCTTCCAGATGTAAGTCTGAACATAGATCGACTTTTTCGCAGAATCCAGACTTTCAAAGACAGCATCAAATGCTGCTTTTCCATCAATAAGAAGTTCTACGTCCTTCATGTTTTTGACCGTGGTATCAAAAAATGCAGGTCCAAGTATTGAAGCTGGTTGTGGGCCAAGACCAAGAGGATTGAAGAAGAACTCAACTAGGCCAAGAAATATAACTAAAACTAAAGCTTTAAACAGGAAGGATCTGCGTTTTTTCTGGTTCATAGTCGATTTCAGTTCAATAGAGAATTCTTACATGTGTCGGAGGAAAATGCACTGCCAGAAATTTCTTCGGACGATCTGATGCGCAATAAGATTCGGTATTTTGCAAATCAAATTCGGTGGCCAGAACAAAAGAAGCCAGCCCGAAGGCTGGCTTCTTTATCTTAAATTAATCTTGGCAACGACCTACTCTCCCAACTCGCGTACAAGTTAGTACCATCGGCGCTGGTGGGCTTAACGGCCGTGTTCGGAATGGGAACGGGTG
>JAKEFK010000125.1 GCA_022616075.1 bacterium | reverse complement strand
CATCACGGAAACCATTCTGCTTACGCAGCTTAGGTAAAACCTCGTTTTCGAATGTTTTAGTAAATTCCGTCTCGGCATCTTTCTTTAATTTCATACTAACGATTCGTGCATACATATCAAACCTCCTGGTCTTGATTTGTAAGGAGCTGGAAGTTATAAGAACTTGGAGCTGGTTATTTGTTTAGGATTACTTAACTATAATAGGTTAATTATGTCCACTTGTCAATTAATTCTTGATCTTCATAACCTTCTCAGCTTTAGGGATCTAGGCCAGAAGTATTTGTGAAAACTTAACTTGACTCAGTCATAAAGTTGAGTATTATTTAACTAACATTAGTTAAGCATCGAATTTAGCATGGATATTGCAGAACTTATACGAGCCAGGCTCGAAACACTGGGTTACGAACAAAAGGAGCTTGCCGCAGCGTTATCGGTGACGCCCTCGTTCATCTCGCAGTTGCTAAAAAGGAAGAAGAGTCCACCATCTCCAAGCAGGACTGATATATACCGGAAGATGGAAAAATTCCTAAAACTCGGAGCCGGAGATCTTTCTAAGCTTGCTGATTTGCAGCATAAGCAAGAACTAAAGCGCAAATTTGATTACCCGACGGTCCCATTGTTTGGAGAAGTTCGGGAGCTGATTCTTCGAAAATGCGTACCAGTTAAACGCAACGAGATGCATCACATTTTTGAGAAAGAGCCTTTCGGTGAAATTGAGCGAATCATAACGCAGAAACTGCTCGATGTCGCAAAAGACATGACCAAGCAGGCTTGGAATAATGAAACCTGGCTGCGACTTGTTGCTCGAGCGAACCACAAAAGCTATGAAGAAATGCGTGTCATCGTTCTTGAATTCCTAGACTCGGATATTTTCAATCTGTCCAGCCAGAACGCTATCTACTTTCTAAGGCCTCTGATTCAATCATGGGATATTGACCTCGTCACATTGGAAATGACCATCGTATTAAGTTTTAGCCAGGGCGAAGAACGGCTAAAAAGATTCGCCTTTGTTGAAATCGAATCTAACGGATCCGTAGAAGAACCCGGATTAAAAGATTTTCTGAGCGATCAGTCGCTGAGCAAGAACATAACAGAAGAGGAGGTAAAGTTCTTGAAGCAACTAAAATTCCATGAAAAAAGACCCAACGCCTTTTATTATTATCGTGAACTGCAAAACTTGAGGGATCCATTGCATTTTCACGCCAAGAAGGTCAAGCGTTAACCGGATCCTTAGTGTCCCTTCCCATAAATATGATGACATATGCTGCTGGCTCGCAGCGGCGGCAGGCATCTGCTTCGTTGCCGCTCCTCGACGATGCACTGGGGCATCGACTGCGTCGAGGCGCCTCGCATCTGCCTGCCCGGCGCTCGCGCCATATGTCATCATATTTATGGGAAGGGACACTTAGTCCCCATTTTTTAGGAAGCAAAAAGTTTGCAGAACTCACCATTTACAATGAAATTATATTGTAGAGGTGAGGACAATATGGAAAAAGATGAGTTGCTTCGAAAACAATTGCGTCGATTGCTCGATTGGGAAGACGCGCATGTAAGTTTCGATAAAGCGATCCAGGGCATTCCACCCGATTTGCAGGGCGTGCAACCCGCGGGTCTTCCTTATTCAGCCTGGCAGATTCTGGAACATTTGCGTCTTTGCCAGTATGACATCCTGGACTTTTGCCGTAATCCTGAATACAAAGAGCGCGGCTTCGAAGACTACTGGCCCAATACGATTGCGCCAAACGCAGTGGATGCTTGGAATAAAAGTATTGCGGCATACAGAAAGGATCGTGAGGATCTCACGTCACTTGCCATCAAACCAGAGATCGATCTTTATGCTATGATTCCGTGGGGCACTGGCCAGACCATCCTTCGCGAACTGCTGCTCGTTGCCGATCACAACGCATATCATGTTGCTGATCTAATCGCGGTCCGAAGACTGCTTGGCTTGTGGTCTTCTTGACAGGCGTTCGGACTTATTTCTTCATCGAAAGGGAGACCCGTTTGCGTTGCAGATCGACATCCAGAACGGTGACGGTAACTTTCTGGTGCACCTTAACCACATCGTTTGGGTCCTTTACAAACCGGTCCGCGAGCTGACTGATATGAACAAGTCCATCCTGGTGAACCCCGATATCCACAAAAGCTCCAAACGCAGTTATGTTCGTGACGATGCCGGGCAGTTTCATCCCGGGTTTCACATCTTCGATTTTTTCGATTCCCTCAGCAAAGTGAAATACTTCAAAATGTTTGCGTGGATCCCGCCCCGGTTTCGAAAGTTCATTCAGAATATCGCTGAGTGTAGGAATGCCGGTGGACCCGGTTACGTATTTTTCGAGTTCAATCGACTTCGGTAGATTCTGATTCTGGATCAGATCTCGCACGGAGCAGTTGAGATCCTTCGCCATCGCATCCACGATTTGATAACTCTCCGGGTGCACAGCGCTGGCATCCAGAGGATTTTTCCCGTCGCGAATCCGTAAGAATCCGGCGCATTGTTCGAATGCCTTCGGCCCCAGCTTCGGCACTTTCTTGAACGCCGCGCGTGAAGGGAATGGTCCCATTTCATTTCTGTGCTTCACGATATTCGCCGCAAGTTGCGGTCCGAGTCCCGATACATACATCAGCAGCTCTTTACTCGCGGTATTGACTTCAACACCGACAGCATTGACGCAGCTCATCACAACATCATCCAACGACCGTTTCAGCGGTCCCTGTTCCACATCATGCTGATATTGTCCTACACCGATCGATTTCGGATCGATCTTAACAAGCTCCGCCAGCGGATCCATCAATCTTCTGCCGATTGAAACCGCTCCGCGAACGGTCACATCCTGATCCGGAAATTCTTCGCGCGCAACTTCGGATGCCGAATAAACCGATGCGCCACTCTCATTCACCATCACGATTGTGATGTTTGTAGGCAATTGCAATTTCTTGATGAATGTTTCCGTTTCTCTGCTGGCTGTGCCGTTGCCGATGGCGATTGCTTCAATATGGAATTTTTCGCAAAGCCGTGTAATCGTTTCAGCGGCTTTGGCCTGGCCCGCATCGGACAGCGGAAAGATTGTGTCGTTTTGCAGCAGTTTTCCCTGTTTATCCAGACAAACCACTTTGCAACCTGTGCGAAATCCTGGATCGATCGCCAGAATTTTCTTCTGTCCCAGCGGTGGCGCGAGCAGCAACTGGCGAAGGTTTTCAGCGAAGACCCTGATCGCTTCCTGGTCCGCTTCCTTCTTTGTCGCTGCTCTGATCTCCGTTTCCATCGAAAGAGACAAAAGCCTTTTGTAGCAATCACGTGATGCAACTCTCACTTGTTCCGAACTCAAACTCTGACCTTTGACAACAAGCGTTTCCAGCAACGCGATTGCTTCCTCTTCCGGAGGCAAAACACGAAGGCTCAAAAAGCCTTCCTCTTCACCGCGCCTCATTGCGAGCACGCGATGCGAAGGCGCCTTCAATGCCGGCTCCTCCCATTCAAAGTAATCCCTGTACTTGTTCCCTTCTTCCTCTTTTCCGGAAATTGCGCGGGACTTGAAAGTGCTCTTTGATTCGAACAGCCGGCGCATTTTTGTGCGCACAAACTGATCTTCGTTAATCCATTCCGCGATGATATCCCGGGCGCCGGACAGTGCATCTTCTACAGATTCGACGCCTTTCTCGGGAATCACAAAGGGAAGCGCGATGTTCTGCGGATCCCCCGGTCCCTGTTTAAAAATCAGCTGTGCAAGAGGCTCCAGTCCTTTCTCTCTCGCTATCGTCGCTCTTGTCCGGCGTTTTGGCCTGTAGGGGAGGTAGATATCTTCCAGAACCACCATTGTTTCGGCCGCCAGAATCTTTTCTTTCAGCTCCGGCGTGATCTTGCCGCTTTCTTCCATCGATTTCAGGATCGCTTCTCGTCTTTTGTCCAGCTCCACGAGCTGGTCAAAACGGTCACGAATCGCAGTAATCGCTACTTCGTCCAGAGAGCGCGTCGCTTCTTTGCGATAGCGCGCAATGAAAGGAACGGTTGCCCCTTCTTCGAGCAACCGAACAACCGCCTGCACCTGACCTTCACTGACGTTTAATTCCCGCGAAATCTTAAGAAAATGCGTTTGGTGCATGAGAGTCGAACGCGTAACGAACTACTGGCCTTTATGTACTCCTCCTTTGGCGGTTGTGCGGATTACTCGATCGTTGCGAGGTTGCAGTGGACGGAAGTTATTGCCCATGATGTTTTGGAATGAATGGAACTGTTCTTCGGATATTGTGGCAGCCTCTTTGAGTACGAACCACGTCACAATTGGGGAGCAGGGAGGCGTGGTGAGTGAACCATCGTAAGTGTAGTAGGAAGATGTTTCCGTCAGGGCATCGGCTATGTTTATGTGATGTTCGGAGGTGAAGTGATCTCCGTCCTTTTGTGGTAAATGGTCGTCAAACTCCGACAGGAATTTGTTCTCGCCTCCGATTCTGAAGAACGTTCCAAGCACAGCCAGGTTGCCGGTTTCCGGATTTCTGAAAACAGCATGCATTTCCATTGGATACCGAACTCCCCGAACGGTGTGTTCCGAAAAGGTATGGAAGTGGAATTGCAGGAGGTCGTAGATGACTCCGTTCAAACTTAGAGTGCTGCCGGGTTCGTATTCCTGCTCGATGGTATGACCGTTGTTGATTAATTCGATTTCAGTATCACGCAGTTCGAGATCAAGCGACTTGAGTGCATTATCCAGTGTGGCTCGAGAGATGTCGATTGGCGTTTGCCGCAAATCGGTGCTGCAGGCTATCCAGGAAGGGTCGAGTTCACCCCAGTATCCCGGGCCGATGTCTCCTGAATAGCCGAATTCCGTACCTTGCACCCAAGTTCCGCATAGAGTGAAAATAGTCATGACCAGAAGCTGAAAGCAGTATCTCATCGAAATCTCCCGTGTTTAGGAATTACATCTTAACACTTGAAGCGTTAAGCTGAAGTCTGCGGGTAAAAAAGAGTAATCGCTACGGCAACGCTCCGGCAAAAGCTTTCGCTGTATCGTAGAATTCGAAGAAATCTGCAATTTTTCCGTTTCTAAAGGTGAAGAAATCTGCTTTCGGCGTCTCAATGAATCATTTCCCAATCCGCTCCCAGACCCTGGAAGTATCGTTCCAAATCCTGTTTGGAACAGCACTCAAGAGTAAACTCCATCGGAGCGGCCCCACCTGCAAGCGATCGAAATCGCACGTCCTCTGACATCAAATCCATCCAAGTTTGAATGCTCGCGCCACGCGTATCGTTCCATTGTTTGTAAGCGTGTTGAAGTTTAGTCACATTTTCCTGTTCTTGACCCATATCTACCTCCTAAAGCTTAGGATACACGAAACCGCCTGCATTTGAATCTCACTCATCTTCGAGTTGAAAATTGGGTAGAGTTTTAAGCGGAAAGGGCCTCGACGAATAGCGATCTCGCTTTGGAGTTATTTCGTAGCTTTGCGAGAGCTTTTTCCTGGATTTGACGCACTCTTTCGCGGGAGACACCGATGATTTCTCCAATAACCTTCAACGTGTAACATTTTTCGTGATCCAGACCAAAGCGCAAACTAATCACCTGTCGCTCTTTCTCGCGAAGATCACCCAGTATCTCTTTCAGGTCGTGTTTCCTTGCATCCTGCATCAAACCTTCATAAGCTTTTGCGCCATTGACCTCGGGCAAAATGTTTTGAAAGGTTTGCTCGCCGTCTTTTAAAGGCTGATCCAACGACACCGGCTCTCCGCAAATCTTTAAAATATCCGTAACGTCCTCGACACTAAGTCCTATCCCATCTGCCACAGCCTGAATCGTCGGTTTTTCATGAGCATCATTTGTTAACACGGAGGTCGTGATGCCGATTTTGTAAAGCGTATTGTGCACCTTTACCGGCAATCGAAATGGATGTCCCATTCTCGACAAAAGGTCCAGCATAGATTGGCGGATCCACCATACTGCATAGGAGATAAAACGGATGTTTCTGGCGGGATCGAAGCGCTTTGCTGCCTGCATCAAGCCAAGATTCCCTTCATTGATCAAATCTAGAAAGGGAACTCCAAAAGCACGATACCTTTTTGCAACTTTCACAACAAAACGCAGATTGGATGCCACAAGCGTTTGAATTGCCAGTTCTTCGCCGCGTTGAGCGCGGGAGCCCAGTTCCTTTTCTTCTGCTATGGTCAATAGGGGAATGGCCGAGATTTCGTTCAAATAAGACTGTAAGGGTTCGCGGCTGCTGTTCGTTTTTGAACGCTTCTTTTTTTTAGATTCCATTTTT
>JAKEFK010000124.1 GCA_022616075.1 bacterium | reverse complement strand
CTTCTTCTTTTCGCTTCTGTAATTCTTCCCACTTCCTATACTCGCCTTCCAGACTTCTCTTCAAATGCTCGTATTTTTGAATGTAGTCCTGATGGCGGCTGTCTGAATAGATTCGGTCATCTGCCAGAATACTCTCCAGCCTCTTCATCTCAGCTTCTTTGACGGCAATCGATTCCTCCAGTTTTGCCAGCGGCTCAGTGATCTCTTTTTTAAATCGCGCTTGTTTGCTTCGTTGCTCCGCCTCTAACTTCTTCTGCTCGCGGCTCTTGTGATACACGGGTGCTTTCGCGTCTTCTTGCACTGATACTCCTGGCTGCGTCGAAATCTTCAACACATATTCGGAGTAGTTGCCCGGATAGGAGGTGAGAATTCCGTCCTTCAGTTCCAGGATTCTTTGGGCAAGTTGATCCATAAAATAACGATCGTGTGCGATAAAAAGAATCGCACCTTTATATTCCTGAAGCGCCTCCAATAAAATATCTTTGGATGCCATGTCCAGATGGTTTGTCGGTTCGTCCAGCAACAACAGGTTGGAGGGTCGCAAAAGGATTTTTGCAAGAGCCAGTCTGCTCTTTTCTCCACCGGAAAGCACAGATACTTTCTTGTACACGGCGTCGCCTGTAAATAAAAAGGATCCGAGAATCGTCCGGAGAAATGTTTCATCGTGTCCCGTGTCTTCGCGCAGCATTTCCTTGAGAACCGTGTTTCGCAAATCGAATTGTTCCGCCACAATCTGAGCGTAGTAAGCGGGGAAGACATTATGTCCAAAATTTACCGATCCTTCGACTGGATTTTCGACATTTGCAAGAATCTTTAGAAGAGTGGTTTTTCCAGCGCCATTCACCCCGACCAGCGCTACTTTCTCGCCACGTTCCAGGAGAAAATTTAAGTTTGAAAAAACGTTTTTATCGCCATAAGAATGTCCGAGTTTTTGACCTTCGAGGACCACGCGTCCCGAGCGGGGAGCTTCTGGCAATCGAAGATGGATTTCCTCCGTTCCATCTGGAAGTTCGACGCGCTCCAGTTTTTCCAGTTGCTTGATGCGACTCTGCACCTGACGCGCTTTCGTGGCTTTATAGCGGAAGCGTTCAATGAACCTCTCCGTTCTTGCAATCTCACCTTGCTGATTCTCGTAAGTGTTGAGCAACAACTCCAAACGATTCTGCTTTTCTTGCTGGTAGAAGGAAAAGTTACCCGCATAAAAGTGCAGTTTTCGATTTTCAATCTCAACGATCTCGCGAACATTTTCATCTAGGAAATATCGATCGTGAGAGATCATCACGAGTCCGCCTTCGTACGTCCGGAGAAAAGAGGAAAGCCAGACAATCGACTCAACATCCAGATGATTCGTGGGTTCATCCAGAAGCAAGAGGGAAGGGGCTGACAGAATCAAGCGCGCAAGATGCACACGCATTTGCCAACCGCCGCTTAATTGTTTCAGCGGCAATTTCCACCATTCGGAAGGAACAGCGAGTCCTTGTAAAACACGAGCGGTTTTCGATTGCAATGTAAAACCATCTGCCTCTTCGAACAAATGCTGAAGTCGCCCAAACTCATGTACAAGCTCTGCATATTCCTCCGATTTGGGATCCGTTTCGGTCATCGCTCTTTCTGTTGCCTGCAACTGAAGCTCGATCTCCCTCGCGGATCCGCATCCGGACAAAGCTTCGTCAAATACGGTTTGTTCTGAAGTGGAAGTGAGTTCCTGCGGCAAATAGCCAACGGAGAAATTCTTCGCACGCACGATGCGGCCGGAATCCGGTTCTAAAAGCCCCGTGACGAGTTTCAAGAGTGTGGATTTCCCGGAACCATTCACGCCAACCAGGCCAATACGATGTCCTTCGGTGATTTGCCAGTTCACGTTGGAAAACAGGCTTCGCCCCTGAAATACAATTGCGATGTTTTCAAAGCGAATCATAACAAAGGTTCAAGGGTTCAAAGGTTATTCAAAGACAACGATCTGGCCATGTTCGATGGCCTTGCGGGACATAAAGTACAGGACGGTCCAGGTCCACTTTTCATCTCCCCATTCATCTCCATGAATTCCATCTTCGTATGTTTGCGAAGGTGCTTCATCGCGAACTGGAACCTTGAGGAATTCATTGATTTCCAGGAGCTCTTTCTGTAAACGGATTGCAGAACCGAAGGAGACAGGTTTGAGATCGGGCTTTGAACTTCCAAAAAGCTTCTTTAGAAAGCCACCTGATTCGGCATCCGCGATGATTTCAAGAGGTCTATCGAAATCAACAGGGTAGTAGTATCCATAATCATCGGAATGCCGCAACAAATGATCAAATCGGGTTTGCGGTTTTGCCATTGCCTGCTGATAATACAGGTCATCCAAAGGATGCGTCCCCGGCTCATCGGGAGGTTTGTTATTCATCTCAATGTTTGCTGCATAACGCCAGAGATGATGAAAGATTGCATAAGGACCGACCTGTTCGGTGTAGCCGAAATTCTGATCGTTTCCTGAAGGCACCACAAGCCCTGTCACCTTCAAAAATGCCGCATGCTCCGAAGCCCGTTTCGGGTCACCTAGAATCTTATTTAAAGGCATTAAAGTAACATCTAAACCCATAGTTTCACCTGATATTGTAAGGACTTACGCGCCGATCTGTATGGTTTCTCCACACTGAGGACATTTTAAATCGGTGTCGGTCTTTTTAGCAGAAAAGAAGTGGCCGCAGCTGGCACAAGTTGCAATGAATTCTTCCTGATGCTTTGGAAGCGAACTGATTTCAACCGGTTTCGGCGGCGGGGGTGGTGCCTGATCAAGGCTGATATATTTGCTCTTTTTGGCGGATTCATGAATATTCGGCGGAGGAGCCTTTTTCAAACGCGCATTCCATGCAAGGTTGTCAAAATAACGTTTTGCGATAAATCCCGGGAGACAGACCACCAGAACAGTAATCAGCCAGCTGATCTGTACAAAGCGGATGTCGAATAGTTTTTGACCCGTTCGGATCAGCAATCCCGTGAGTCCGGATTCATTTCTACACCATATGAAAGCAATCAAAATCGTCACGCCAAAAATGCCCCACCCAATGTATTGATACTCCTTTTCCTGCATAGAATTCCTTCGTTCATACGTTACTCGAGACAACTCCAACTTTCAAGAAGCAAAGTAGCGCGGGCGTCCCGCCTGCGATTCTGAGCTTGCGCAGCCGGGACGGCCGCGCTACTTTGTTTATTTTCTTTCTGTGAATTGCGCGAGAACTGGCCGCTACTGTATACTTAGGAAGGAGTTTCAGGGGGAAGCTCGTCGGGAGAGGACCAAAATGGAACACATCCATAGCATCGACAGAAAATTTGCTCAGCCTTACCGGTATCCGCTGCAGCGAGAGTTTGCGGAACCGGACTGGCGTCGTTTGCCTGGCTATCGGAATGTTACGGCTGAAGAATGGCGCACAGCGATCTGGCAAAGAAAGCACACCGTAAAAAATCTTCGTGAATTGCACGAAGTCTATGGCACCCTCATCCCTGATTCGCTGTTAAAAAGCATCGAGCGTGATCAGCGGGAGAGGGCAACGATGTCAATGTTGGTTCCTCCTCACATGCTGAACACCGTGAACGAGAAGGATCTCTGGAACGATCCGGTGCGAAGATACATGCTTCCTGCTTACGAGGACCGGCATCATGAATGGCCCAGTCATCCAAAAGCTACACGAGATTCGCTGCACGAAAGCGACATGTGGGTTGTGGAAGGTCTGACTCACCGCTACCCGACAAAAGTTCTGGCGGAGCTCTTGAGTACATGCCCTCAGTATTGTGGTCACTGCACGCGAATGGATCTGGTCGGCAACAGCGTTCCGATGGTCGAAAAACATAAATTCTCAATTGGGCAGAAGGAACGATATGCAGAAATGCTGGAATACCTGCGGAGCAATCCTTCTGTTCGTGATGTTGTGGTTTCGGGTGGTGACGTTGCGAACGTGCCGGTAACCGTCCTGGAACAGTTTGTGATGGCACTCATAGAAATCCCGAATATCCGGGACATCCGTTTGGCAACGAAAGGGCTTATGGGACTTCCTCAACACTTCTTGCAAGATGAAGTTTTGAAAGCGTTGAGCCGGATTGCAAAAAAAGCGCGGGAACGGGAAGTCGACATCGCGATTCATACGCATGTGAATCATGCGAATTCCATTACTCCTTTACTGGCGGAAGCCACTCTAAAACTGCTGGATATGGGTTTTCGCGACGTTCGAAATCAAGGAGTCCTTTTGCGCCGCATTAATACCACCACCAAAGACCTGTTGGATCTCTGTTTCACTTTGCTCGATCGAGCTCACATCATGCCTTACTACTTTTACATGTGCGACATGATTCCGAACTCCGAACACTGGAGGGTTGCGGTGCATGAAGCGCAGCAGCTCCAGCACGACATCATGGGGTATCTCCCCGGTTTTGCAACGCCGAGAATCGTCTGCGACGTCCCTTTTGTCGGAAAGAGATGGGTTCATCAAGCGAAAAGATATGACCTGAAGCTTGGAATCAGCTACTGGACGAAAAACTACCGCACAGTGGTCGAAGCCGACCAGACGGATGCTCTCGATCATATGTACGAGTATTACGATCCCGTCGATACACTTCCTGAGTCAGGACAGAATTACTGGCGCGAAATTCATGCGAAAGCGCAAAACAATGTGCCGGTTTAAGGATTTCGCTTAAAAGGAAGGAACTTAACTGAAGTGCTTCGCATTATACCACAACTTTCGAACTTTTGTCAAGTCAGCTTGTACTGGATAAACAAGAACAAATGAAAAATTACGAAAAGATTGAAAAAATTTGTAAAGGAAAGGACATACGGATCTTCAGCGCGCGTGAAGACCGGGACAGCATCAGCTTCGTGGAGTCTTACCGGAACTGCGGCAGAAAATTCTGTAAACGCTGCAAGAACAAGAAGAACCGGCCGCATGGTCCCTACTGGAACGTGAATTATCCCGATGAAAAGGGGAAGATCCGGACCCTTTATGTCGGCAAAAAGCTTCCGGACATTGCGTTCAAACACGGTAAACTCCTTTTTTCCGATGTCGTGCGCTTCTATCGTGAAAATGAAACACAAAAGGAATCCCTCGCCAGGTCTCACGCGGAAACCTTGCGATTAAAGAAGGAGCTGGAACGATTGTTTGAGGAGCTGCGAGCAGTGCGCAGATCCTCTCGATCCAGACCGACGGGACGCGCAGAAAAAATCTATAAGCAACTGGCGATGAAATATCATCCGGACAGAAATCCGGAGAAATCCTTTCATGCGGAAGAAATCATGAAGGATCTGAACCAGCTTTACAGGCA
Source organism: bacterium (assembly GCA_022616075.1). NCBI lineage: Bacteria > bacterium. The sequence continues at coordinate 20,769 of JAKEFK010000124.1, read as the reverse complement.
TCTTCTCGAACGGTGAGATGCTTCTGTTACTTCTTCAATCTGCGATTGACCTCATCCCAATTGATGTTGGTGAAGAAAGCTTCAATATATTTCGGACGTTCCGCCGGTTTGTAATCCAGGATAAAGGCGTGCTCCCATACGTCCATCACTAGAATGGGAATGAATCCGGATACGTTTCCCGTTTCGTGCAGCGTGATCCAGTGATTGGAGAGCGCATTGTTTGCGGGATTCTGATAGCAGATCGCCCATCCAACGCCTCTCATTTTGCCCACACCGACAAAATCGGTTTTCCATGTTTTGTACGAACCAAAACTCGCTTGCGCCGCTTGATAGAATCCGGATTTACGGTCCGGGTCCACGGTTCCATCCTTTTTCATGTTCTCAAAATAATACTCATGCAGGACCATTCCGTTGTATTCAAATCCCAATCGTCTCGTGATTTCGGAATAAGCGGGGAACTCGTCCTGATCCACATTTCCATCTTTTAGAAATTCCGCGAGTTTCTCGTTCAACTTGTTTGTTTCCTTCACGTACCCTTCATACAGTGTGAAATGCATCTCCAGCGTTTCATCTGAAATTCCCTTCAGGCCGCTCAAAGGAAATTGTTTTGCTTTGTATGTTTGCAAGGAACTGGCAGTTGCAGTAGCAATCATAAAATCACTCCTTTTTTCTATAGACGTATATATAGACCGGGGGAGAGAAGTTTCCAGTACTTTGAGGTGGGATGCGTGTCACATTTTTTTCTTTTCTATGCGTCGTTTCTGCGAGCAGTCTTTGTTGGTCCTTTCAGGTAGTAATCATACGCCGTTACGCTATCAGTCGGCGTTCCTTCGATGCGGATGAGGCAAATCTTTTTGCGAAATGGTTTTTGAAACTCCTGCTGCGCTAAAAACTTCGCGCAAAGCAAACGCCAGATCGGACGCTGACTGGAAGCGCTTATCGGGATTCTTTTCCAGACATCGAGAAACGATGTGTTCCAGTTCGGGCGGAACATTCTTTCCTGAATCGCCAAGATTGGCAGGGTTTTCTTTCAGCATTGCGGCTATTGTTTCAGCAGCATTATCTTTGCAAAAGGGCGCTTCCCGGTCATCATTTCGTAGAGGACACACCCAAATGAAAAAATATCGCTGCGTGCGTCCACAGCAGATCCTTGAACGTGCTCAGGAGACATGTATTGCAGCGTTCCGCTAATCTTTCCTGCTTCTGTTACTTGCGACACAGTCGGCGTTTGACTTAACTGATTCTCCGGGACGACTGGTTTGAAACGGGCAAGTCCGAAATCAAGAATCTTGACCGAGCGCTTGGAAGTCAGAAAAATATTTTCAGACTTCAGGTCCTTATGAATCACGCTTTTTGAATGGGCGGCTGAGAGTGCATCGGCAACCGAGATTGCAATTTCGAGCGCACTTTTCCAGGGAAGACCCGTGCGCCCAATTCGATGACGCAACGTTTCTCCTTCCAGATATTCCATTACAACAAAGGAAATACCCCCGGCGCTACCGACATCACGGATCGTGACAATATTAGGATGCGAGAGAGCTGCAAGCGCTTTGGCTTCCCTGGTGAGACGTTTGAGCGAGTCAGTATCCTGGCTGGTTTCGCCAGGTAAAACTTTGATCGCTACATTTCTTCCTAAACGCTCATCACTTGCCTGGTACACCTCACTCATGCCGCCTTTTCCAATGAATGCAAGAATCTTGTAGGGACCAAGGAGCGTATCAACAGGGATGGACACTGTAAGAATTATATCAATCTTGCAAACGGAACGCTTACCGTAAAACCGATATTACTTTTTGCAGATACAGGCGTAATCAAAACCTTTTTTGGGTACGGCGAATTCGTTGGCAGATCCGACATTGCCTTTAATTTGATTTTGTGCAATCGTCCACTCGGACCCCTTCTTCGGATCAAGTTCAAAAAGACGACAGTTGCATGCAGTTGCCTTGTCACAGGGTTTGTCATTTCCCCCAGGAGTTTCTGACGCCTGGCAAGTATAGAATATTTTTTTATCCTTACCTTTACCTTCAGTCTTTTCCAGATACTTGCGAGCGGCGGTTTTCCCTTTTTTGAGGGCGTAGCCGGGTAGCAGTCCCGTGGTCTGCGGGCACGTATTTTCCGCCAATACCTCCGAATCGCAAGCCTTGAAATCTTTTACCTTTACACCATCAAAGATGAAGTCCTGGGCTTGAAGCGTTTTCGATTCAAAAACAAAGAAGCTTGCGAGCAAAAGCAAAAAACTCCATCGTTTCATGTTTCCTCCCTTTTATATCATTTGATTATATCGGGGTTGGACTTTTACGAACCAACGGCATTTCGGATCGCATCGTTTACGATCTGGCCATCGCGCGTGACGCAGCAGCCGCGGGTGATTTCATCAGTGAAATCGGGTACCGCATCCGCTTTCGGGTAGAGGTGGCGGAAAAGATTCTGGACGTTGCGGGAGTACAACTGGCTTGCATCGAGCGGCATTGTAGCGGGCAAATTAACTGCGCCGATGATTTTGACGCCATTGTGAGTTGTGGTTATGCCGGCTTCTGTAAGTTCGCAATTGCCACCTTGTTCGGCAGCGAGGTCCACGATGATCGAACCGGCGCGCAACATTTTCACCATGTCGGCTGTGATCAGCAGCGGCGCTTTCTTTCCGAATACCTGGGCTGTGCAGATAACCACGTCCACTTTGGGAAGGCGTCCGCCGATTGCTTCCATTTCTTTTTGTATGAACTCCGGTGAAAGCTCTTTCGCATAACCGCCGGCCGTTTCCGCATCCGCAGGCATTTCCATTTCCACAAACATTGCGCCAAGAGACTTGACCTGCTCTTTCACAGCAGGCCGGGGATCAAATGCTTCCACTTTCGCACCGAGTCGTCTTGCGGTTGCGATTGCCTGAAGACCGGCGACACCTGCTCCAAGAATCAAAACCGTTGCGGGTGTGATCGTACCGGCCGCGGTCATCATCAGCGGGAACATTTTGTGAATATGATCCGCCGCCAACAGGACCGATTTATAACCGGCAACTGTGGCCATGGAGCTGAGGGCGTCCATGCTTTGCGCGCGCGTGATCCTGGGAATCATCTCCATCGCGTACGCCGTAATTTTTCGAGCGGCAAAAATGCGCACCGTTTCATGATTTGTGAAAGCGGATAAAAACCCGATCAAGCTGGTTCCTTCACGCAGTTGTTCAGCTTCCTTCTTGTTGGACGGTTGCACTTTTAATATGATGTCGGCCTCTTCGTTAAGCTGTTTCGCATCCGGTAGAATGCGAGCGCCGGCGGCGGAATACATCTCATCAGAAAAGGCAGCGCCCTGACCGGCATCTCTTTCCACGAGTACTTCGTGCTTGTCTTTTGTGTAAGAGGACACGAGCGCCGGATACATTGCGACTCGTGTTTCGCCGGCTGCTGTCTCTTTCGGAATTCCGATTTTCATCAATGTCCTCCGGATGCTCCGCTGAGATTTTTCACAAGATCACCGACGACCGCTTTTGCGTCTCCAAAGAGCATGTAAGTGTGGTCCGCGTAGTAAAGCTCGTTTTCAATTCCGGCGAAACCCGGATTCATCGATCGTTTGATGGCAAAACAGGTTTTCGATTTGTCTGCGTCTATGATCGGCATTCCATAAATCGGACTTCCTTTGTCATGTCGCGCGGCGGGATTCACAACATCGTTGGCGCCAATGACCAGGACAACATCGGCTTGCGGCATCTCCGGATTCATATCATCCATTTCTACGAGTTTGTCATACGGAATATCCGCTTCTGCGAGTAGAACATTCATGTGTCCTGGCATGCGGCCCGCAACAGGGTGGATTGCGAAGCGGACATCCACTCCTCTTTTCGTGAGATTGTCATAGAGCTCCCGCACGCGATGCTGGGCTTGCGCAACCGCCATCCCGTAGCCGGGAACGATTACAATCAGACTCGCATTTTCCATGACCTGTGCCGCCCCTTCGGGCGTTTCCGTTTTAATCGATTTCGTCAGGGCCGCTTGAGCTTTCGCCTGAATCTGTCCGAATGCTCCGAAAAGAACGTTGGTAAAAGAACGATTCATTGCGCGACACATGATGATGGAAAGAATCAAACCTGAAGAGCCATCCAGCGCACCCGCTGTCACCAGGAGTTTGTTGTCCAGCACGAATCCCATCGCGACCGCGGAGAGTCCTGCATACGAATTGAGCAACGAAATGACAGTCGGCATGTCCGCTCCACCGATGGGAATAATCAGCAGGATTCCAAAAAGCAAGGAAAGAACGATGATCGCCGGGAACAGGTAAGACAATTCAACAGGCCGAATAATCAGAAGGAAACCGCATAGAACAGCAATCCCCAGCAATCCAATATTGCTGACGTTCTGAAAGCGATAAGTAACGGGACGCTGCGGAATCCATTTGAGCTCCTGGAGTTTGCCGGCTGCCATCAAGCTGCCGGTGAATGTGAGGAAGCCAAGAATGATTTCCACAACGATCGCACACATTCGGAAAGCGGTGAGGTTCTCAGGACCTTCGGACAGCCACAAATAATATTTCGCAGTCCCCACAAGACCCGCGGCCAAACCGCCGAAAGCATGCGAAAGCGCGGTTCGTTGCGGAACGGCGGTGAGTGGCACCCATGACAAGGGAACGCCAACGATGAAGCCGAGAGCAACTGCCCCTGCAATCCAGTGCCAGTTTGAAATGCCCGGCCCTGCCATCGTGGCGATAACGGCCATAGCCATCGCTGCCACACCCGCAAAAACGCCTTTCCGGGCAGTTCGCGGATGGTTCATCCAATACAGTGCAAAAATGAATAGAGCAGTCGCTATCAGATAACCGATCTGAATGATCTCGTATCTCATGACTTATTCTGCTCCTGCTTCTTAAACATCTTCAGCATTCGGTCTGTGATCAAAAAGCCGCTAACTATATTGGTCATCGATGCAAAAAGCGCGATTGCGCCCAGCAGGGTGATGAACAATGGATGATCGCCACCCGTTATCACAATGGAACCGACAACCGCGATCGCGGAGATTGCGTTCGTCAAGGACATTAACGGAGTATGAAGAAGCCGGGAAACACGCGTGATTACACCCAGCCCGATAAAAGTGGCAAGCATGAAAACAAATAAGCTGTTTACAAAATCCGGGCCATGCGCCGTAGAAGCCGCTTCTTCGGCATGTCCCGATGATACTGTTGTGACAATCAGGAACAACCCCAGCACGAAATATCTCATAGATGGTTCTCCCTAGTCCTTCTCCCCGTGCAACATTATAATCAGGCTTGGCAGAATGACAACAACGAATCGGCAATTATAATAAAAAGTCAGTTTACGGAGGCTTCGATGTTACGTACAGTCGCTTTCCTGTGTTTTCTTCTGGCAGCAGTGTCTGTATTCGGCGGAACCGCAAAAGGAAACTTTGTTCTGGATGGTAAAACCTATGCAATTAATTCAGTTCAAGCCAGAACTGATGAAAGTCCATTTGAAAAAAGCAAGAAAGATATTCTTGTTTTACTGACGGATCAGCCGGTGGCGGAGAGTGATTTTGATCTGTACAACCTGGATACACTCGCTGAGTCCGGAAAACTTCACGGGATTCTTGTTCGCCTGGATGATGAAAAACAGGCTACAGGATTGATCGTTCTCGGTACCGTGCAGCGATCGGGGAACTCTGTTTGCAATTTCGAACCCACGAAGTTTGATCTGTCCCGTGTCGCTGGAAAGGTCTATTTGGCCGAACCGGATGAAAGCTTTGGACGCAAATACACATTCGATGTGGAATTTGATACAGACGTGAAAGACAAGATAGCACCTGCATTGGATGAGACCTCGGGTACACCGTTGCCTCCGGATGGTGGAGAGCCCGGCAAAGCCTTTCGCGAGTATGAAAAAGCAATTCAATCCGGAAACCCCCAGGAGCTCAAAAAATACATAGTGCCTGAACAGGCCAAGAAACTGGATGATCCTCAGGCAGCCAACATGCTCGGGTTGATGAAAATGATGCGCGCAACCGAAGTGAAAATTGTGAAGGGTTTATTGCAAGGGGATCGCGCAATCTTGACCGTGGAAGGGAAGGATCCCGTTTCCAATAACAAAACTAGCGGGTCGGTCAGAATGGTGAAACTCGATGGTAAGTGGATCCTGGAAAAAGAGAGCTGGACCTCTTCAAACTGAGTAGCGCGGGCGTCTCGCCTGAGAAATCCTGAGTAGCTCGGGCGTCTCGCCTGCGAAATCCTGAGTAGCGCGGGCGTCTCGCCTCCGAAATCCTGAGTAGCGCGGGCGTCTCGCCTGCGAAATCCTAGAGCTTAGCCGCCAGCTCAAAATACTTCACTAACGTTTTGATGCCGCCGGCAGCCTGCCCCCAATCAAAGTATTCATTAGGTGCGTGATACCCGTGCTCGGGTAAGGATAGCCCCATGAGAGTGATCGGGGCTTTTAGATATTCTTGCAACAGAATGATTGCCCCATCCGAGCCGCCGGCGCGCGCAAATGCGGGCCGCCGCGAAAAGCCATGCAGAAAAGCGTCGGACGCCACTTGAGCATAGCTGCCGGAAAAAGCTCCAAGATAAGGACGAAGCGCGGAATGAAAGTGTACTCTCACGTCCGGATTTATTTTCCGGATATGCGCTTTGAGTTGCTTGCAGATTTGTTTCGGATTCTGATTGGGTGCAAGCCGGCAACTGAATTTCAGTTCAGCTCGTCCCGGAATTGCTGTCTTGACTCCTGGACCGGTGTATCCACCTGTAATTCCAACCACTTCAAATGTCGGGCGGCACCAGATTCTTTTGAACGCTTCGTCGCGATCTTTGACCTGAATCTTCTTCAACCCGTAACTTTTCGCCCATTCTTTCAACCGGAAACCGGACTTTCGAAAATTGGAAAGCTCTGCTGGAGTCGGTTCGACAATGCCTTCATAGAAACCGGGGATGAGAATCTTGCTGGAATCCGCGTCATAACACTGAGCGGCAACTTTGCAAAGTTCGAAAAGGGGATTCCGGGCAACGCCACCGGTAACGCCTGAATGAACCGCGTGACCAGCGGTTTCCAGAATCATCGAGCCGGTGATATTGCCACGCAATGCGTAAAAAATGCACGGCCTCTTTGCGGAAACCCAAACGGAATCGATCACAACGACGGAGTCGGTTTTTAACTCATCCTTCTGCTTCTTCAGAAACTCTTCAAAGTGAGGAGATCCAATCTCTTCTTCGAGTTCCCAGACAAATTGAATATTGATTGGAATTCGGTTCTGTTTCGCATAACGCGCAGCAAGAAGGGCAGTGAGCGCCGGCCCTTTGTCATCGGTGCTACCTCGGCCGAAATACTTGTCGCCTTGTTTCTTGAATATAAAAGGATCCCGCTTCCATTCCGGCTCATCAGCCGGTTGAACGTCCAGGTGGTTATAAATCGTGACGGCGCTTCTGGCACCCGGCATTGCGAAGAGTCCGACAACTACCGGATTCCCTTTTGTTTGGATCTGCTGCGCGTCCGCGCCTTCGGAGAGCAACAATTTTTCTGCAACATCCGCCGTTCGTTGTATATCCGTCTTCCTTGCCGGATCAGCGCTTACAGATGGAATTTCCACAAGCTTCTTCAGCATCGCTTCGAATTCTTTTCGAACTTTTCTTGTGTAAAGGCTAATTCCTTCAGTCATGATTGAATCAAGTCGATGAAGTTTCCAATTCCGCGCTCAACGGCGCGCTGATAGACAACCGCTGCTGAAGCGACATCCTGAATCGCAGTCCCTGTAGAATCAAAAATCACGATTTCCTCCTCCGAGTTTCGAGCCTGTTTGTTTCCATTGATGATTTCATGAAGTTGTGCATACACATCTGTATGCGTCATAAGCTGTGCCTGAATGGCATGATGTAGATCGCCAATGCGCGCGCACTGATCCAGGATATCGGTCACGACTTTGCTTGACGCAAGAAGTTCGGGTTGGATCTCCTGCTTGTTGTGACTGTCTGCGCCCACCGCAGCAACAAACGTTCCTTTTTGGACATGCTCCTTTTTGAGGAAAAAGCGGCGCGAAGTTGTGCAGGTAACAATTGCATCGCTTTGCTTTGTGCCTTCGTCAAGATTGTCGATGGCATGAACTGGAATTTCCAGCTCCTTGGTCATCTGTGTCGCAAACTGTTCCGCGAGCATTCTGTCCTGATCAAATGCAAAAGCATGCGTCAGCGGCAACACATGTTTCAACGCAAGGAGTTGAATTCTTCCCTGAGTTCCACAACCGCAAACGGTTGCCACTTTTGAATTCGAGCGCGCAAGATGCCTGGCGGCAATTGCCGTAGCAGCGCCTGTTCGTTGCATTGTGATTTCGGTCGAATCCATGAGCGCCAGCGGATAGCCTCGTATTCCGTCGCAAAGGAGAATGGCTCCCTGAATCGTCGGCAAACCAAACCGTTTTTTATTTTCAGGGAAGTTGCCGTTCACTTTCACGGCAATATAGACGTCGTTCTTGATCGGCATTCCCGCGCTTTTAACGTGAAACATTCCCTCTTTTCCGGGAACATCAAGAACACCCGGCCCAAGAATCTGTGATGAAGCTAGAAGACGAAACGCTTGCTCCACAGCCTCAACGTAATCTGAAAAATTCATCAGTCCGGCAATCTCGGAGCGCGTAAGAATTAATGTGCTTTGACTTGCTGCTTTCAAATTCCCTCCTGAATCAAGCGGTACCACAGGCCAAACATGGCGGAAAGAAGAACCACTGGAATAATGTCCAGCTTCCACACCGCCATAACGATGAAGCCGGCTACGCTCAGCGATAACAAAAACCAATCCACGTTCCATCCAACGGGAAACATCGAATGGCTTGCGAACGAGACAGCGAGGTTCAGCACAACACCAACGATAGCGGCTGTGACCGCGGAAAGGGAAGAGGTCAGCTTTGTATTTCCCCGCATCTGTTCAATGTGAGGCGCGCCCAGGAAAATCCACAAGAAGCAAGGCAGGAAAGTGGCCCAAGTGCTGATCAATGCTCCCAGAGTGGCAGCGGTTAAAGTCGGCAATCCCTGCGGCTGATTCCAAGCCGCAAGAAAGCCGACAAATTGCACCACCATGATCAAGGGACCCGGCGTGGTCTCGGCCAGACCCAGACCATCCATCATTTGTCCTGGTTCAAGCCAGTGATCATTCTCAGCCTGTTGAGCAACATAGGGAAGCACGGCATAAGCGCCCCCAAAAGTGACCATCGCAGCCTTTGAGAAAAAAACACCTTCGCGGAAGAGCGTGTGATTCCATCCCACGCGAAGTCCGATCAGTAAAATGGGAAGCCACCAGAGCGCTAAGCATACGATGAGCACCTTGAATGCGCGACGCCAGGATGGTTTTGTGTGTTCTTCGGTTGGAAGTGGCTCAAGCGACCCGCCCGCGGAGCTCGGAGGCACCACAACCAGAAACTTTTGTGGCAGTATCTTCCCTCCTACCAAACCCATGACTGCAGCCGACAACACGATCAACGGGAAAGGCACTTCAAAAAAAAAGATGGCGACAAAGGCTCCCGCCGCGATCAACCACATGGCTTCGTTCTTCAAAACTCTTTTTCCAATTCGCAGCACTGCAACGGCGATGATTGCGGTCACAGCTCCTTTCAGACCATAGAAAATGGATGAGATGAAAGTGACATTTCCGTATTCCACGTAGATGTAACTGAGCATCCACATCAGGAAAATGGAAGGCAAAACAAAAAATGCGCCTGCTACGATTCCACCGGTTGTCCGGTGAAGCAACCAGCCGATATAGATGGCCAGTTGTTGCGCTTCGGGACCAGGAAGAAACATGCAATAGTTCAAGGCATGGAGAAAACGCGGTTCATTGATCCATCGTTTCTTTTCCACGAGTTCAGTGTGCATGATAGCGATCTGGCCGGTGGGTCCGCCAAAACTGATGAATCCGAGCTTTACCCAGAATCGAAAAGCTTCAGAAAATGTTGCTTTTCGGGTTTGTAGTTCCTCCATTTAAGACTTTGCCTTCCGGCTCTGTTTGGAAAAGGACTGATAGAGGCCGTCCAGAATGGATGACCCTATTTCCAGCACACGGTGATCATCTTTCATGGAGTCGGAAAGAGAACGGATTACCAGATTGATTCCGTTCGCTTCACTCCTTCCGAACTTATGATCCTTCAGATCGACGTCGTGAATGATCTCTGAGATTTCTGCGATCGCGGCGTCGCGTATACCAAATGCTTTTACCATGGTCTCGAAAGTGCAATCCTCTCCATGATGACCGAATTCGGCCCCGAAAACATCAAAAGGAATGGCATCAGCAGGCAACGAGTTCTCCGGTCCAAAAACGAATTTTGCAGAAGGATCGATGAAGCGTTGAATCAGCCAGGCTGTGCAGAGGCGGTCGATGTGTATGTTTTCGCGGGTCGTCCAGGTTTTTCCTTGAAATTCTTTTCGTGAATAGTTTTTTGCGGATGCAGTCGTCATTTTTTCCTCCGAAGATATGAGTCGCGCAGAAATGTCGTTCAAAATTTGGTGCGCTTTTCTGGATACGGGGTTTGAAAAAAAATCGATTTTGCGAGTCTCTTCAAATTGTTCCCGCAGTTGCAATGCTTCTTTCTGAAAAGCGAATCGTTTTGAATCGGTCCACCCCTTCCGCTTCTTGCTCGAATTGATCCGGCTGAGTAATCGCGCTCCGGATGCGATAAGAGCCGCATAATCCTCACCTCTCGCTTTGTGAAAGAGAGTTTCGATCACAAAGTCCTCCTTTTCCGATTCGGCGTTTGAGGTAAAGATGGAAGCTTCTCCCTGGGAGTCATTAATTTGCTGGCAGACCCACTGGAAGTCTTCGAGACGTTCCTTGCCGTACGGCAGGACATATACGGAATTCCGGTAAAGCACCGCACCGATCTTCTTGATTGCTCTCCATACCTTCACGCGCTCCCTCGAATTGGGTGTGTGGATCTGGTGAACCAGAAACAACCATTTCATATTAATGTAATAAGTATTACATATTAGTGGAGTCGATGCAAGCAGTAGGCTATCCAGGGATTTCCCCTGAAGGAGGGGACTAAGGGGAGGTTGGGAAAGATTCCAATAAGACAACCCCCTCTTTGATCTCCCCCTTTATAAGGGGGAGAAATATAGCAACACAACTTTGGGACTTACCAGAAACTTGCTATGCTTTGCGTATACTATTAGAATAGTAATCGTTATTATTATTAGTTTTGCTTTGGCACTTAATTATGAGCAGGCAAAAGAAACTCATCTATGACATCGTGGCTTCTACGATGGGCCATCCGACGGCGGATTGGGTGTATGATCAGGCGCGTGTTCAGATGCCGCGCATCAGTCTGGGAACGGTTTATCGCAATCTAAAACAGCTCACCGCGGAAGGACTGCTTTTGGAGATCACGACTGCCAGAGGCGCGGCGCGTTACGATGCAAATCTTTCGCGGCACTCTCATCTGCGGTGCGTGCAATGCAACCGTCTGGAGGATGTCCCTCAGAGCGACATTCATTTCGCGCACAAATCACAGATGCGCCGTTACAAGATTCTGGAATATCGGGTTGAGTTTCTCGGGGTCTGTCCCACATGTCGTGGAAATCAGAACTAATCATCCCAAAATGTAAGGAGGGTTTTATGGCATTAAAAGGAACACGAACCCATGAGAATTTGAAACACGCTTTTGCGGCGGAATCTCAGGCCAATCGCCGCTATTTATATTTCGCGCGTCGCGCAGATATTGAGGGCTATCCTGACATCGGTGGATTATTCAGAGATACATCTGAGGCGGAGACCGGACATGCCTTTGGCCATCTTGATTATTTGAAGGAGGTGGGCGATCCGGTAACCGGAGTCCAAATAGGGAACACGCGGCAGAATCTTCAATCGGCGGTAGAAGGTGAAACGTACGAATATACGGAGATGTATCCCGGCTTCGCGCGAACGGCTCGTGAAGACGGTTTTGACGAAATCGCCGACTGGTTTGAGACACTTGCCCGCGCCGAAAAATCGCACGCTGGACGATTTTCGCAAGGTCTTGGCAGCATCCAGGAATTATAAGATTCGACCGCCAAGGCGCCAAGGACGCCAAGACAATAAGAATTTTTTCTCTTGGCGCTCTTGACGTCTTGGCGTTTTAAAAAATCATGATTCGCAATCCGGGTGACCCGCTTTTCTGGAACAAACAGGACTTACGCCAGGAAATTGATCGCGTTTTTGACGTTTGTCACCATTGCCGCATGTGTTTCAACCTGTGCCCTTCATTTCCGGCGCTGTTCAAGCATGTGGATGAGCATGATGCGGAAGTGCGGAGTCTCAGCGAAAAAGAGATCGCTGAAGTTACAGATCTTTGTTATCAATGCAAGATCTGTTACGTGAAATGTCCTTACACCCCGCCGCACCACTGGGATCTCGATTTCCCACGTCTATTGCTCCGGGAAAAAGCGGTTCGCGTCAAAGAACAGGGGACATCCTTTCAAGACCGTTATCTCGGGGATCCGGATCGCACTGGAAAACTCGGGTGCCATTTTGCTCCTGTTGCCAATCTTGCCAACCGTCAAAGTTTATTCCGGAAGATCCTGAGCTGGACAGCTGGAATTCATGAAGACCGGAAGCTTCCTGATTTTGCTGAAGAGACGTTCCAGGAATGGTTTCACAAGCGACCCAATCCGTTGAAGAGCGATAAAAAAGTCGCCTTTTTTCATTCTTGCTTTGTGAACTATTACAGCGTCAGCCAGGGAATTGCCGCAGTTGAAGTACTGGAGAAAAATGGTTTCGAGGTTCTTGTGCCGGAGCAAGTTTGTTGTGGTATGCCTTTCCTGGATGGCGGGGAAGTAGAAAAAGCCGCTGCCAATATGAAATCGAATGTCAGGACGTTTTCTAAATTCGTTACGGAAAAAATCCCGATCCTTTCCATCGGACCCACCTGTACGTACGTATTGAAAAATGAGTTTGCGTACTTTACCCAGGACCCCGCTGCGGAGAGCATGAGCAAAATGACCAGAGACCTTTGTGAATTCCTGATGGAGCTGAAAGGTAAGGGAGAGCTTAACATCGATTTTGTAAACACTCCGTTCAAAACGATTGGGTATCAGATTCCGTGCCATCTTCGCGCACAAAATATCGGATACAAATCAATGGATTTGCTGCGCACGATCCCGAATGTGCGTGTGAAGTTGGTCGAACAGTGCTCCGCAATGGATGGAACGTGGGGAATGAAAAAGCAGTTTTACGAACTATCTTTGAAGATGGCAGGAAAATTATTCCGCGAGATCAAGGACAGTGCTGCGGAGATTGTGTGCACAGATTGTCCATTGTCAGGTATGCAAATTGAGCAGGGCACGATGAACGTTCCATTGCATCCGATAGAAGTTTTGCACCGCGCCTACGGATTGAGTAGGTGATCGAATCTCCACCCCCCCTCTACCCCCTCCTTCATAAGGAGGGGAGTTCGAGCTTATGATAACGAGTGAACTATGAACAAGCTAAATTCTTCTGAGCTGTTAAAGAATGAAGAGTACCTGAAAGTCCGCGAAGACCGGCGCAAGGAAATCATTGCGCTCAAGAAAAAGCGACGCATCGAAGTCGGTCCGCGACTTTCCTTCACTTTTGAAAATCGCGAGACGGTCGCGTATCAAATCCAGGAAATGATGCGCATCGAGAATATAACCGACGAAAAGAAGATTCAGTTTGAAGTGGATATGTACAACGACTTAATTCCAGACCCTGGTTGTTTGAGCGCGACCCTCTTCATCGAAATTCCGCAAAGCACCGAGATTCGGGATGTGTTGGACACTTTTCAGGGACTGGATTCGCCGGATACCGTTTACATGACATTGGGAAAGGATAAAGTTTCTGCGGAATTTGAAGAAGGGCATAGCAGAGAGGACCGAATTTCAGCCGTGCATTATGTTCGATTCTGCTTATCACAGGAGCAGGCGTCAAAATTTGCAGATGCGCAAGTTGAAATTCATGTGAATCATCCGAGATACAAGGCATCCACTGCATTGACATCGGAGCAAAAGGAACAGCTCGCCACAGATCTGTTGTAAACAAAGTAGTGCGGGCGTCTCGCCTGCAGAGTCCGCAGACGGGACGTCCGCGCTACTTGGGCGTATCTACTTCTTCGATCTTGCGATCTTCGGGCGCAATCTCCTTTTGTAAAGTAGCCGCGACTTCTTCCGTTTTTTTCATAACACGCAACACATTCAAACCAGCAACTTTTTTTACTTCTTCTTTCGTGTAGCCTCGTTTCAAGAGCTCGGCCATGAGTGCCGGATAGGCGGAAACATCTTTCAGGCCAACCGGACCTTCCTTGATCCCATCCAGGTCGGCTCCAATACCAATGTGATCGATCCCTGCGGTTTTGCGAATGTGATCGATGTGATCGGCCAGCTGTTGCAGTGTCACTACAGGCTGCGGATTCGCTTTTTGCCAGTTCTCCGTTTGAATTTTGATCTCATCCGGATTTCCGATGAAAAGTTCCTTGAGTCTCGCTTTTTCAGCTTCTTCGGCGGCGTTCCATTTCCGGTGCTCTTCAGAAACAAAAGAGGTCGCGTAGTTCACCATCACGACTCCACCATTGGAAGGGAGACGTTTCAACACATCATCAGGTACATTTCTGGGATGGCCGGAAATTGCGCGCGCAGAGGAATGAGAGAAGATCACGGGGGAACGTGTGAGATCCAGCACATCGTTCATCGTTTGCTCGGAAACATGGGAAATATCCACAAGCATGCCCAACCGGTTCATCTCTTTAACCACCAGTTCTCCGAAGGATGTCAGTCCTTTGTATTTGGGATCGGCAGTTGCAGCATCAGCCCAATCGGTACTGCTCCAGTGCGTCAAGGTCATATACCGCGCTCCGCCTCTAAACAGTTGCCGGAGAACTCCGAGCGAATTGTTAATACAGTGTCCGCCTTCAATTCCGATCAAAGATGCTACTTTTCCTTTCTTATGAATTCTCTGAATATCCGCTGCTGTGAAGGCCATTTCAAAGTCGTTTGGGTACTTTTGAACAATCAGGTAAACCACATCCATTTGTTCAAGCACATCCCGAACAGCATCTGCTCCTTTTCGTTCAACCGGCACATAAACAGACCAGAACTGACCTCCCACCATCCCGCTTTTTAAGCGGGGAATGTCTGTGTGAAACGGTGGATTCAGCTTTGTTGTGTCCGTCAGGTCCACCTGTTGCATATGGTTTTTGAATTTGTCCCTGATTTGCCACGGAAGATCATTGTGACCATCAATCAAAGGAACTTCTCGAAGGATTTCCCTTGCTTGTTTCAGGAATCGGTCGTCCTGTTCAGAAGTGAATCCTGCAATAACAAGTGCACAAAGTAGAAGCGTGATCAGGAAATGTTTCATGTAGGACTCCCGGAATTAACGAACGGCTCGAATAGCGGGACCTTTTGAGCGCACCGAACGGGCGTTCCCCTTTTTGCGCGTCTTTGAGACAGTGATTTCCGCCTGATTGTGAAAGATGACATATTGATGTTCTTCTCTTTTGGCGCCGCACGTCCAGCACACATTCCGTGTCTTATCTGGATGTTTGACGAAGATATGTGATTTCAATTGCATGCCGCAAATTGCATATTGCATATCCGACCTGTTCGTTCTGACACTTTGCAATCTGCAATCTGCAATCTGCAATAGTTTATGGATCGGGAAAGGGCCGGAGCTGTTTTTTCACGAGCACCGACCGATATCCTTTGTATTTACGAAAAGTAACGGAGTTTTTATCGATTTTCAACACCGTTCCGTCATGCAGTTTATCACCGACTTTCAGAAAGTAAACCTTGTTATTCGTCGCGCGAATCAGCGCTCCAAACTCATTTCCTTTTTGCGTAATACCTACAATTACGGCGTGAGTCACGTTCAATTCGCGGGGAATCAGTTTGTCCGATTGGATTCTCTCGCCTGTCTGTTCAGAAAATGGATCCCGTTTTGATTCCTTTTTCCCTTCTTTCTTTTCAAGTAGATGCAAATCCTCATCGGCCTCAGCAATTTGTTTTGTTCGCGAACAGAGACTGACGTGTAATTTATCTTTTCCCGTCGCGAAAACGAGATACTCCTTGCCTGTTTCAAAAGGATAGCCGCACATCGCGCTGTCTTCGGCTGAAAAAACGGAAATGACTTTTTCATCCGGTCCTTTCCAGTTTTTTACGACTTCCAGCTCGATCCGGCGTTTGCCTTCCTGCTGTGGTTCAACCCGAATCACTTTTCCTCTGAAAACAGCGCTGGCTGTTTCCCACTGCTCTTCAAAAGTCGGAAAAACACAGGAACAAGGATAGGAGAGGGCAGGCAGGATAAGAACAAGGAAGAATAGTTCGAAAACTTTCATAATTACAAAGTAGCGTGGGCGTCTCGCCTGCGGAGCTGCGCAGACGTGACGTCCGCGCTACATTTCTATTCTACAATGAGGTGAGGCAAAGTGACGATAAAAACCATCCAGACAAAACCGTTCCAGGATCAAAGACCGGGTACTTCGGGGCTTCGGAAGAAAACGCGCATTTTCATGCAAGAGCACTACCTGGAAAATTTTGTTCAGGCCGTATTCAATGCGGTCAAGGCAGATGCCGATCCTCCCGCGCAAACTCTCGTTGTTGGCGGCGATGGCCGATACTACAACCGTAGTGCGGTTCAGATCATATTACGTATGGCCTCGGCTAACGGGTGGGGGCGTGTTCTGGTGGGCCGAAGCGGAATCCTGTCCACTCCGGCGATGTCCGCGGTGATCCGGAGAAGGAAGGCCCTGGGCGGTCTTGTTCTCTCGGCGAGTCACAATCCCGGTGGAATCGACGAAGACTTTGGAATCAAATACAACATTGCAAACGGAGGGCCTGCACCCGAAAAGCTTACCGAAAGAATTTATCAGGAAACGCTGCGGATTCAGGAGTATTTCACGGTAGATCATACCGATGTCGATCTGGACAGAGAAGCGGAGCATCATGTCGGCGGGACCGGCATCCTGATCATCGATTCATTGTCCGATTACACGGCGGTGATGGAGGAGCTCTTCGATTTTGGATCACTTCGCAAGCTGTTTGAAAGCGGATTTCGGATGGCTTTTGATGCGATGAACGGTGTGACCGGTCCGTATGCGGTTCACATTCTTGAAGAGATTGCAGGAGCTCCGCAGGGAACCGTTTTGCGCGGGACTCCCCTGGAAGATTTTGGTGGACATCATCCCGACCCGAACCTGGTGTATGCCGCCGAGCTGGTTCAGCTGATGTCGTCGTCCTCCGCTCCGGATTTTGGCGCGGCCTGTGATGGAGATGGGGACCGGAACATGATTCTGGGCAAAAACTTTTTTGTTACACCTGGTGATTCGCTCGCGATTCTCGCGGAACACGCGACAAAGATTCCAGGATACTCAGGAGGGCTTGCAGGCGTTGCCCGTTCCATGCCGACAAGCATGGCAGTCGACCGCGTGGCAAAGGAGTTGGGCGTTCCCGCTTACGAAACTCCCACCGGATGGAAGTTTTTCGGAAATCTGATGGATGCTGGAATGTGCACGCTTTGTGGTGAAGAAAGTTTCGGGACCGGTTCGAATCACGTTCGCGAAAAGGATGGCTTGTGGGCTGTGCTGGCCTGGCTGTCTGTGCTGGCATCCGTTCAGAGACCTGTTTCTGAAATCGTCACGGACCACTGGAAGCGCTTTGGACGCAGTTACTATCAGCGGCATGATCACGAAAAATTGAATGCCGGGGCTGCGAGTGAAATGATTTCAAACATCCGCCAAAGACTTTTGCTGCTTGAGGGAACTGATTTTGCAGGATCGAAAATTGTTCTTGCCGATGATTTTCAATATGTGGATCCTGTGGATGGAAGTATCAGTAAAAATCAGGGGATTCGCATTCTTCTGGATGATTCTTCCCGGATTGTATGCCGTCTTTCAGGAACAGGCACAGAAGGAGCAACCTTGCGCATTTATCTGGAGCGTTACCTGAAGGATGGCGGTGTTCGGGATATCTCAGAAGTACTTTCTGCGTTGAAAGCAGAGGCTACGAAGTTGCTGGAACTTGTCCGATACTTCGGAACCGATGTACCCGATGTGATCACGTAAGGAAAAAATGGCTGTTGAGTTCGAGCTTCATGAGCAAACTGCCCGCATTCGTTTGAATAGCCCTCCCTCTAACATATTAGATTTTGAGATGATGGGGCAGCTTTCGGAAGCTCTGGAGAGAGCTGCAAAATCTCCGGTTCTAATTCTGTCTTCGGCCTCCGAAAATTTCTCCCTGGGAGTTGATGTCAAAATCCACACACCGGAACTATCTCCTTCGATGTTGCAAAACTTTCATGAAGTGATTCGCAAGCTTTACCATTATGAGGGGATTTCGATTGCTGTATTGAACGGCTATGCATTGGGTGGAGGAATGGAACTGGCGCTGGTTTGTGATTTTATCTTTGCGAGAGATGACACGAAGTTGGGTTTTTCGGAAATCAAGCTCGCCTGTTTTCCACCCGTTGCCGCCGTTCTTCTGTCGCGGAAAATCGGCGCAAAAGCCTCGTCTCTTCTGCTTACGGGAGAGACACTGGAAGCTTCCGAGGCGGCAAGGATTGGCGTAATAGAGGGCGTTTTTGACGCCAGCCCACAAAAGCTGATCGAAAGTGTCGAACGCAATAGTTTCAGTGCGATGATGCTGTTGAAGAAAACTTTGCGTTGCACAAGCGATTTCGATTTCGACGCGATGCTGCAAAGGGCGGAACAGATCTATCTGAAGGATCTGCTTTCTACCCGCGACATGGCGGAAGGCGTGCAAGCCTTTCTGGAAAAACGGCCTCCGCGGTTCGACGGACATTGAAACTTCAGCAAATGTTCAGGGTTATAATCCTGGCAGTGGGGAAACGGTTTCCGATGAGAACGATTCTCGGCCCACTCCGAAGAAAGTTGCGGGAGCGAAAACCATTCTGACCAGGCGAGGTAACTCCCTCTAAAACCCCTTTGCCTCAGCCGCCCGCCGTGCTAAGCGCGTGAGCATGATCTGGCGAATCCTATTTTCCTGGAATCCGGAAGGTTTGAAGTTCAGGTAGATTTTTCAATACCTGAACGATTTCTTTCGCAAAAACTCTATTTGCTTTTTCATTGGGATGGCCTTCCCAGAGGCTGACATTCCAATCTCTTCTGCCGTTATTTCGCAAGATATAGTCGCTGGGAATCACTCGCATTCCTGCTCTTTTAAGATGGGCTTCAGCCGCTAGTACAACCTGGTAGCTCGTTCCTTTGGTATTTGGATACTGGTCAAGCACCATAGCGACTATAGGGGGAAGCCCTTTCTCCAGCACGAAATCGTTCATGTTCCTGACATCCCGTGTGAATCGTTCCTGATAATGATTGAAGTCACGCAAAATATCTCCAAGAAAATCCGTGCGCAAGCCTACTTTCATCAGGAAAGAGTCGTATAGTTTGGAAAAGAGTTTGCCAGTGAGCGTATTCGTTTCGAAGTGTTTTACGAAGGGCAGATGCACCTGATATGCGCGGTTGTTGTAGTATTGACCCACACCGGAGGGAAGAAAATCATTCAGGCACATTCCGTAGACAACGAGGTCGGGCTTTAGCTTTGGAAATTGCCTCTGTAAAATCGCAAGGATGTCCTGGCTTTCAGCTGCTGAAACACCTAAATTTAGAACCTCCACGCGAAATGTTTCAGCCAACTCTTGCTCGATTACGCTGGGGTATGTGTCTTTCTGAGGAATTCCATAGCCATAGGTTAGAGAGTCACCGATTGCAATAATCCGAAAGGTTTCCGGTCTTTTCTCCGGAAATTCTCCAATCCATCTCATGCCTTCCTTGTTGTGCACATGAAGAACGTTTTGCCAGTAGTAGGAACGCATGCTCCCTTTGACTTGAACTTCTCTCATTTGCCATTTTGCCGGCATCACAAGAGCGCTGTGGGCAGTTGATCCGTCTTCCCGGTTCCAGACGCGTGAAATAATTTGCAGCGCAATTTCGATGATCAAGCACGAAAAGAGGATTGCTGTGACGATGGTCGCCGTATATTTCAGCCAATTGAGATTTACCTTTCGACCTGACTTTTGACCATAGAGTTGACCAACTTTTATGAAGAAGATAATCGGACTAACCACCATTATGGTAGCCAGAAAAAAGCAGACAATCCCCGAAGTTTGAGTGAGAAACAATTGGCAGATCAGGGAAAAAAGAATCGCTATGAGGGCTTCCAGGACACCGCGTTTCATGATGCTCCTAAGAGCTATCAGGATATTCCAGTGTTCTAGATTTCCATAGTCTCAAGCAAAAGGCGGGCGAAGAAGCCCGCCATCAATAACTATTTAGCGATATCCGTAAGGGTCACGCTGACCATAACCGTAAAGTCTGTTTAATTCAGCCATGATGCGTGAAACACGATCGAACTCGCGGTACACCTCATCGTACGCATGCAGGATTCGCAGCGACTCGCGGGCGCGATAGTAAGCTTCTACCAGGTCGCGATACTCATCGCGGGCCTCTCTCGGGTCACGGCGATGATCATCTACCTCGTTCCTGAAATCCTTTGCTTCTTCGTGAAGGTCTCTCAGCCTGTCGAGCGCATAATCTTCCCGGTCCGTGCCGTGGTGTGATGTGTCTTCTGCTTCCTCATATGCACGATCCGTTGCCTCTTCTAAGTCTTCTGCGAGATTTTCAACACGATCCAATTGATACTCGTAACCGCCTCCCCTGTAATCGGGATAGCGATGGCGCGGATAGGACGAACATGCGGCCAGAGTGAAAGTAAGTCCTATCACCATCAAGAAAAGAAATGTTACACGTTTCATTCACACCTCCAGCGACCATTAATCATCGTCATAATCGTAATCATCATCGTCATCATGGTCGTTGTCGTCAT
>JAKEFK010000123.1 GCA_022616075.1 bacterium | reverse complement strand
TATCTCCTGTGGAAATTTGGTTTCTTGTGCTGCGCTATGAGTCTGTCCTGTTGTAACACAGCGAAATCCAAGATGTTTGCTTCCTCTGCTGATTTGACTTTTGCCTCTGATTCCAATCATATATCTTCCACCACCGCTAAGTTTTTCCAGAATGCGGTAATGTGAGATCAGTATACGAATCATAACTATCCGGCTTATTGAAATTTGAAACAAAGGTCAAACAAATAAACGAGAAAAGAATAGAAATCAAAATGATTCTGATTTTGTTCATGTAGAAGCCTCATTGATTCATATCCAAGGTTGACTCACAAATAAGGCCAAGCATCCCAAAAAATCAACCGAGCAGTTTGAGGAGCATGCCGAACACCTCTTTTGCTGGCATCACCAGGAACACCAGCGGCAGGAACGGCAAAATTGCGGCCAGCAGAAGGACTAAAATATGTCGCCATTCCAGTGGCACGGGTTTCATCCAACGTGCATTTTCGTACAGCGCTCCCATATCGCACAACGCCGAAATCTCAGTAGGCAATTCCCCTGTCCGATTCTCGCGGAGTTTTCGTTCCAGATCTTGTGCTCCGTTGTAGGTGCTGCCGGTTAAAAGTAGCAGCTTCTCATCACGAACCCGGATTAGCTTTGGAGCAAACAGCAGAAGCGGCAGCAGTAGAACGATCAAAACGATCAACACATACGCAATCACGTGACCCTTGAAATCCATCAGATTGGCGCCCCTGTAGCAAACAGCGTCGGCGATCAGACAAGACAACTGCACACTAAGCGCGAACACCAACACTCCAAAGACCGCCTGCGTTTGGCCAAGGAACGCCAGACCACCAGCACGATCAGGATGAGTGGGCTGTGGTTGAAGCCTCAAATGTGCAGTCCGCCATAAAACCGTGGTCCATAGCAACAGACGCCACAGCCAACGCAAAGCCAGAAATCGCATAACAGAAACGCTGATTAGTAAGTACCACCATCCGGGAAGAGTGATTCGATCGCCGATATACTGCCAGGCACCAGTCAGCCATTCTTGTGCGCCGAACAGAGAAAAACATGTAATGATAGTGGTTAAGATCAGAAAAACGATGTTCACCGCACGTCCGCGCCATCGTTCCACAACACGCGTCAACAGTTGATCCAGCTTCGGTGTGTCTTCAGGAGAGAGAATGTCGGATCGACGTAGTTCTGCCACCACCATACCAAGAGTTTTTCCAACAATCGCTTCTCCTAAAATCAGGATGGGAATTGCAATCAGGAATTGTCCGTATGGCAGGAAATCCTTAAGCAATGGGACTTCAACACGATCGCCCAACGCCACGCCCTCCATGGTTGCCAGCACCAGTAGCGGTAACCATGTAACGGCTACCGATAATATAGCTAGCCGGTCCAGACGCGGTCGTGTGCCGTCTGACAGCCCGAATCGCTCCATGCCTTTGATGATCCGTCCTCCTCCTGTCAAAAATAGCGATTCGATATCCGGATCCGTTTTGGTCTGATGATTCATAACTCACTAAATAGTTTTAGAGTTTGCGACACCTGACTGTTCTGCATTTGTACCGTGTGATACGGAAGCCGTTGAAATGGCCCGTCCTTTACCCAAGTTGTACTTTTGGAAAACCTGCAATACAAGTTGATTCACTTCGGTGCCCCGATCCATAGTAATGGATTTCGATTTGCGATTGTCTTTCTCGTTCTGATTTGGATTGGAAATTGGACTGCTGCCACTTCAGCATTGAAATAATTTTTCGCAAAAAGTTCCTCTCTGACTTTTCTACAAAAAAATCGTAACCTATAAAACCTTTTTTCTAATTATATTCTAGACTAAACGGACTCTATTAAACGTAAAATCGAAGTAGAGATAACATGGCACTTGAGCCTGTGTGTCTTAGCTGTAAATAAGAACTGCCCACAATGTAGGGCAACACGGTAACCTGCAATAGGCTAATAAAGACTTTGGCTGGCCAATTCAAGAAGGAAATTTGTTCTCCAAAAAAGATACCTGCTCCAATTCCAGCTCCAAGACCGATCAGGATCTGATGAGATGTGGAGAGCCGGCGAAGAAAACTCTTCCTCCTCCGTTTTTCAGTTGCAGTATCCTGATTCTTATTCTGTTTTGCTGCTAGAGTCTGGTCCATTGAATTGCATTTACAAAAATACTACTAATATCTTCGATGATTACGATTGATGCGTTTTTCAGCGGGGGTCGTAAGGGCCACGCGGATCATGGAGGCCGCGTGGATTATAAACCCCGCGTGGATCAGCCGCTCCTCTTGGATCAGCAACCCCGGAGACATTCGTTGGCCGCGCCGCAAGTCCCCGCGCTTCAATGGAATCTGAATAAAGGTCAAACAAATAAACGCGAGAAGAATAGGGATCAAAATGTTTCTGATTTTTTTCATATAGAAACTCTCATCGAATCGAAACCTCACTTGCTTGTGATCTGGTATGTAATGCTGACCGAAAGCTGGAGGGGTCGAGATGTCGTCCTGCGGTTATTATCCATATATATAGCAATTGCCATCTCCTCCGTGGGTTTATCACTCCTGCTATTTGTCTTTTCTGATCAAGCCGAGGACCCGCTCGCAAAAGAGAGACACAGTCTCGTTCGAAGGGATTACTTCGACATTGACGAATGGTATAAGATAACGAATAACTATGAAATTCACAGATGCGCCGGGGTCAGGCGTGCAGCTTGAACGGCATCCGGAAAACCCCCTGGGCCGGCATCACCAGGAACACCGTAAGCTTATTGTGACTGCTATGGCTTTGGTGGTGATGTTGGTGTGCTGCACGCCGAGGGCCGTCGCTAATCCCATTGCCGACTCCGAGAGCCGCCCCCGAATAGTATCGAGCGAACCCTTTCTGCTCGCGCCTCCAAAGGAAGCAACACCCGTCGTGGTTCGGGCCCGCTTTGAGTTGCATGACATTAATGAGATTAACGACGGGGCGGAAACGTTCGAGTTCACAGGGGTACTCACGCTCAAATGGCATGACCCACGCCAGGCCTTTGACCCCTCTGTTGTTGGGGTGCAAGAAAAAATCTTCCAAGGGGGCTACCAGTTTGATGAGCTCTCGACAGGCTGGTATCCACAGGTTGTTCTCATCAACGAAGCCGGCTTGTACCAGATGAGTGGAGTCGTCCTGCGTGTCCAGCCAGACGGAACCTCGACTTTGATCGAGACACTCAACGCTGCTGCGGAAACGGAGGTCAACATGAGGCGGTTCCCGTTCGACCGGCAGCGCCTGGAAGCCGTCTTTGAAGTTCTGGGCTTCGACAAGGATGAGGTCTTGCTGCAAGTGGAATCGGATGAGGGAAGTTCCCTGGCCAGTAATGTTCGGGTGCCGCAGTGGACCGTCACAGGAGTCAGTGCGTCTGTTCGAGATCATTCTGCATCTTACGCCGGACGCCGGGAGGTTTCGTCAGCGCTGGTTGTGAGCGTGGATGTGCAGCGAGACCCCTTCTATGTAATGCGACTGGTCATCCTCCCCCTGATGGTGATCGTCCTGCTCTCGTTCTCGGTGTTCTGGATGGACCGCTCGTCGCTAGGCGATCGGCTCAGTGTCTCGTTTATCGGGATCCTGACTGGAGTCGCCTACCTCCTCGTGACGAGTGAGCAAGTGCCCCGCATCTCATATTTCACATTGATTCACGGATTCCTTAACCTCAGCTTCCTGACCATGTGCGCGACGGTCGTGATCAACCTGGTGGTGGGTGCTCTGGACAAGCGGGGAAATTTGGAGCGTGGAGATCACATCGATCGCGGTTGTCGTTGGGCATTCCCGCTCGTGTATTTCGGACTCCTCCTCATCATGCTCGGCGTGACGATCCAGTTCTTCTAGCAGCCAAGCTTGGTATCTTCGCCCTATATATCACGTCCATCCCCCCACCCAATTTTTCCAGGATGCGGTAAAGTTGTGTCCTAGGTAATCACTCCTGCTCTTTGTCTTCCTCTTTAGTTTCGCAAGCGACTGGATTGGAAATTGGACTGTTGCCGCTAAAGCATTGAAATAATTTTTCGCAAAAAGTTCCACTCTGACTTTTCTACAAAAAAATCGTAACCTATAAAACCTTTTTTCTAATTATATTCTAGATTAAACGTACTCTATTGAGCGTAACATCGAAGTGGAGATACATGGCACTTGAGCCTGTGTGTCTCTGCTGTAAAACAAGAACTGGTGAAAATTGTGGATGGACTTGTGATATGCGACTACTGCTTCCACCATCCAAGAAGATTTGAGGCAATGCACCAACGCGGCTCACGCACTTTGCTCGTGTCTCGGCCGTAGATCCAGTAATCGAATTTATGTTTGAGGAGTCCACTAGAAATATGGCCATCAATCCAAGTATTCACAAAGGAACGAAGATCTGGCATAAGCCAGTGGAAATCCTCCCATTCCGGTTTCCGGAATCACTGGAGCAAACTGCGGGTGTAACAAGCTCCACGCCGTAGCGCGCTCCCATGTAGTATACACCGCATCAAATTGATTAGTTTGATCGTTTACAAAGGTAGTTATCGGTTCAACCGGAACAATTTTTGCGTTAGGGAATACATTATGGAGACGTTCGATCAAATTGGGAATATTTGAAACCCCAATTCTTGGAGAATGCATTTCTTGAATTTTCGATATTTGCGAAAACTTTTCCCTGAGATGATCCGAGACGAGAAATGCGGCAGTTTCTTCAGCGGAGGGTTTCGAAAACTGCATTCCTTTTGCACGTTGAGGTGTTGCCCTGATTCCTGACATAACAATGTCACAAACACCCGTGTTCAATGCTTCATCCATTGTTTCTCTTGTAACCAGCACCAGCTCATGACGAACCTGGAGCTGCACTGCGAGAAACATGGGGTCCATCGAATTTCATTCACAAAAAGGCTACTAATAAAGTATCTTTTTCATGCTGCCCGCTACGTCTCATCCGGTTTCTTTGCATGAGCTACATACCAGCGTTCTTTAGGAACAAGTTTCGGCGCTTCCGGGTCTGCTTCGTAGTTGGGAGACATGATCTGTACGCCATACTCATTAAAAGCATCCTGAACATT
Organism: bacterium; assembly: GCA_022616075.1. Classification (NCBI taxonomy): domain Bacteria; species bacterium. The sequence goes on along the minus strand of JAKEFK010000123.1, from coordinate 2,614 downwards.
TTGATGAAGATCAGAATAGGTCTTGAACATTTTTGAGGGTTCATCGGTGTACGCATTCAATTCATACTTGATGTAAGCAATAACACTGTCATAATCCACAAACCGATTATTTGCAATTTGACCATAACGTCTCCTTTAGCGCTTTGCTAATGAACTTACAGATTGGAACTGGAATTCTGTATTTCACTAAGTTAGCTCGAGCAAAGGCTATGCCAGTCCAACCAACATTGCAGGTTCCGCTTTTGTGGTCGGAGTTGCTCTGAATTGGATCTTCCAAAAATTCCTGACAACAACCCTGAAAGTCGAGATATCGTCCCGATATATCCCTGTGAATAGGAACTTTAATTTGCGCTAGAATCCCTTTTCGTCACACTCTGAGTTCGACGACGCTTGGCGCTAGTCTTGCATCAAAGTTGATTCTAACTGAGAGAGCCATCTCGCCACGGAGGAATTATGATGAGAGAATTCAATTCAATTGCAGCAGCATGTTGTGCGATAGTTATTCTGGTTATCGCTACCGATTCTAGCGCCCAAGACGTACCGCCCCCGAAGGAGGGAAAGCGTAACTATTCGCCTTATCCGGAAAAGACGTTTCCAAACCGCGTCTACTTCGGTGATACCCACCTCCAAACTTCCTACTCAACCGATGCAGGAATGGTGGGGAACACTCTTGGGCCGGAAGAAGCGTATCGCTTCGCCCGGGGCGAGGAGGTTATCCAGAGTCACGGCTTGCGCGCCAAGCTGCAGCGACCGCTCGATTTTCTCGTCATCGCGGATCATGCAGAGAACCTGGGTCTCGCACCGATGATTGCCGAGTCGAACCCGGATCTGCTTAAGACCGAATTCGGCCGCCGTGTGCTCGACCTGGTCAAGGCCGGCAAGGGTACTGAAGCGTACAATGTTTGGATACAATCGATGAGTGCGCTTCAAGATCCGCTCAAGGGAAATGAGCGCGTAGCGCGCACGATGTGGGAGCGCCTTACCGCGGCGGCAGAGAAGTACAACGAGCCAGGCCGATTCACAGCATTGATCGGTTTCGAGTGGACGTCAGGACCTTCCGGAAACAACCTCCACCGCAATGTCGTGTTCCGTGACGGCAAGGACAAGGCTGATCAGATCATCCCAATCTCTCAATACGACACAATCGACCCGGAAGACCTCTGGAAGTGGATGAGCAACTATGAGAAGAAGACAGGCGGCAGGTTGTTGGCCATCCCTCACAACGGCAACTTGTCCAACGGCCTGATGTTCGACGACGTTACATTGACGATCAAGAAGTCGCTCGACCGCGACTATGCTGAGCGGAGGATGCGTTGGGAGCCGATCTACGAAGTGACGCAGATGAAAGGCGACGGTGAGGCGCATCCCGCGCTGTCGCCGAATGACGAATTCGCCGACTTCGAGACCTGGGACAAGGGCAGTTTCGGCAACGAAGCAAAGACGGAAGACATGTTGCCCCGCGAGTATGCCCGTGAGGCATACAAACGCGGGCTCGCCTATGAGGCGAAGCTCGGCGCCAATCCGTTCAAATTCGGAATCATCGGTTCTACGGACGCGCACACGTCACTGGCAACCACTCAGGAAGACAACTTTTTCGGCAAGGTGGAACCGCTGGCGCCATCGGCTGAACCGGATCGTTTTTACGAGGTAATCACGGGTCGGCTATCAAGTTCGGAAGGCAAAGACCTTAAGCAGTATGCTTGGCAGACGAGCGCCTCAGGTCTCGCGGGCGTGTGGGCTCGCGAAAATACCCGCGAATCCCTCTGGGATGCGATGGCGCGCAAGGAAGTTTACGCCACAACCGGCACTCGCCTGCTTGTTCGCGTCTTTGGAGGGTTCGATTTCAACGCCCAGGACCTGGAGCGATCGGATTTTGCCGAACATGGCTACCGGAAGGGTGTACCGATGGGTGGCGATTTGAAGGCCGCTCCGGGCGGAAAGGCGCCGGTGTTTTTGGTGCGCGCTCTTCGCGACGTTGACGGGGCAAATCTCGATCGTATCCAGATCGTGAAAGGTTGGCTCGATACAGCGGGAAAAACGCAGGAGAAAGTCTACGATGTCGCGTGGTCGGGGAACCGCAAGCCGGGTCCGGATGGGAAGCTGCCAGCCGTGGGAAACACTGTCAACGTGGTTCAGGCCACTTACTCCAATGCGATTGGATCGCAGTACCTGACCGCTTATTGGAAGGACGCGAGTTTCGATCCGAAGCTTCGCGCCTTCTATTATGTCCGTGTAATTGAGATTCCGACGCCGCGCTGGACAACCTACGACGCCAAGTTCTTCGGCACGAAGATCCCGGAAGGAGCACCTACAACGATTCAGGACCGTGCTTATACTACGCCCATCTGGTACACACCGGGCAAGTAATTCGCGGTGGTTGGGAGCAGCAGAAGTGCGAGGAACCAGCAAATGATGAAGAATAGGGATGGATAAATTGCCGCGGAAGTTCCATTGGTGAAGTGCAATATAGAACAGGACGATTTGGGAAGGCAGTTTTCAAAAACGATTCTCGATCGTACTCATTCGGTGCCAAGAACCTCGAAACCGAGACTTTTCGCCGCTGTGGCAAGCTCTTCATCGTGTGTGAGCAAAAGATCCACAGGTTCAAATTCAC
>JAKEFK010000122.1 GCA_022616075.1 bacterium | reverse complement strand
GTCTGACCGGGAGTTAACCGCCGACCTTGAAGGAGCCGAGCCGGTTGAGCCTCCTGTTTCAAACTGGGAGCGCTATGAAATCAAAAGCCTCCTTGGCGAAGGAGGAATGGCCCAGGTATTTAAGGCATTTGATCCGCAACTGAAACGATTTGTTGCGTTGAAATTTATCCGCGGAGAGAATGCCTTTTTACGCGAGCGTCTTTTAAAGGAAGCGCGTGCGCAGGCTCAAATCGAACATCCTCACATCTGCAAGATCTACGAAACCGGCGAAGTGCAAAACAGATACTTCATCGCCATGCAATTTATTCAGGGCGCATCTCTTGCTCAGCTTCAACCCGAATTATTGCTCGAACAAAAAGTCAAGATTCTGCAGCAGGTAGCCGACGCAGTTCACGTGGCGCACAGCATGGGAATCATTCATCGTGATCTCAAGCCGACCAATATCATGGTGGAAAACACGCAGGATGGTACTCTTCATCCCTACGTGATGGATTTTGGAATCGCGCGTGAACTGGGATCTCCTTCCAGCACCGCAACAGATCAGATCATCGGCACACCTTCTTATATGTCTCCTGAACAAGTTTTTGGAGATAGGAGTCAGCTGGACAGAAGAACAGATATCTATGGCCTGGGCTCTACGTTCTATTATCTGCTGACCGGGCGATCACCGTTTGAAGGGACCGCTCTTGAAATCCTGGTGAAGGTATCGAAAGACGCGCCGGCGCCAGTTCGAACATGGGTACCCAACATTCCGCAAGACATCGAAACCATTGTGATGAAATGTTTAGAAAAGGAACCGAACCGTCGTTACGATTCTGCCAAGGCTTTCTCGGATGACTTGAAACGGTACTTGAATGGTGACGCGATCGAAGCGAGACCTCCTTCCTTCATGTACCGATTGGAAAAGAAGGTCAAGAAAAATAAGGTTTTTGCTTTCTCCCTGGTACTTTTGCTGATCGCCGGAATTTTCGGAATCTATTCACGATGGCGATCGGCGCAACAGGTGCGACTCACCCAGGAATTCACGCGAGAGGTGGAAGCGATGGATTGGATGATGCGGGTTGCGCATATGACACCGCTTCATGACATCAGGCAGGAAAAAATACAAATCCTTGACAGGATAAAGGCTTTACAAGAAAGCATGAAACGCAGGGGATCCGCTGCAGTGGGTCCTGGAAACTATGCACTCGGAAAGGGTTATATGACGCTACAGGATTATGAAAATGCCAAAAAACATCTGGAGGAGGCATGGAAAAATAATTACCGTACCCCGGAAGCCGCCTATGCTCTTGGAGAAACCACCGGATCATTGTATCAAACGGAACTGCAGACAGCGGAAAGAATTGAAACCGTTTTGCTGCGTGAGCAACGCAAGAAAGAGATTGAAAAGAAATTTCGAGAGCCGATCCTTCGATACTTGAAGGCAAGCAGAGGAGTGCGCACTCAAGCTCCGGAGTACCTGGAGGCGATGATTGCTTTCTACGATAAACATTATGAAGAAGCGTTGCAGAAAACGCGGGGGGCATTCCAACGCCTTCCCTGGTTCTATGAAGCGAAGATCCTGGAGGGGAATATTCATAAAATTCAGGGGAGTGAGCAAATGAGCAAAGGGGTTCCGTCCGATGCAATGAAGCACCTGCATCAGGCTGAGCTCGCGTATCAAAAAGCCGTGCAGATCGGTCAAAGCGATGCGCTGGGATACAGAGGAATCTGTGGTGTCAGGAATGAGTTCTTCTATGCCGAGTTTTACGGCGGAGGAAAGAATCTGGAATCATTAAAAAACGACGCTGTTGATGCCTGCAATCAAGCTTTAATAGCAGACCCTGATGACCCCAGTACCAACAATGCGATTTCCGGCTTTTATAGTTTGTGGGCTGAGCGTCAACTGGATCAAGGTCAGGACTCTTCCGATTCGGTTAGAATCGCGCTCGAAACTGCGGACCGGGCGATCAAAGCTGATCCGCTAGGTTCGGATGGTTACAGTAACGCGGGCCTTGCCCTCTGGCTCAGAGGTAAGGTAGAGACAGCGTCCGGCAAGGATGGAGAGAAGTCTTTTGAGCTTGCAGTCGAAAGATTAACGCATGCGGTGCGAATCGATCCGAACAATGCGAGCATTGTGAGTCATTTGGGTTTGGCTTACATGGATCTGGGCGATTACAGGATGTATCACGGAAAAGATCCGCGCTCGAGCTATGAAGAAGCGACCAAAAGTTTTCGCAAAACCATTCAGATCAGTCCGAACTATTTTGCAGGCTATGCAAATCTTGGGATTCTGTACTCGGCGATTGGAGAGTATGAAATGGATCACGGGTATGATCCTGTTGCTTCCCTGAAGCAAGCAATTGAAATCCTGGATAGAGCAGTTGCAATCAACCCTTCTTTTGTCTTTTGTTATCGATGGCTTATTTACGTCCATCGTGATTTGGGAGAGCATCAATATCATCTGGGGCAGGACCCCTCCGCGGAATTCGATAAGGCACAGAGGTCTTTTGATGCTGGCATAGGATTGAGGAGCGAAGACGCTTTTCTGTACTCAGAGATATCTTCAGTCTCTTTGGTTCGCGGCGAAATGGAGTTGGACCGGAAAAATTCACCCATGACGCACGTTGAGAAGGCCCGTGAGATGCTCACGCTCGCTTTGCAATACAATCCCGCGGATGGTTCTGCTCATTCGCGTGTTGGCTACACACATCTACTGGAAGCAAGATGGTTGATCTTGAACGGAAAGGATCCACAGAATGCGCTGGCTCAGGCCGCATCCGCTTTCCGAAACGCAATTAAAGTGAATCCCGGGGAAACTTCAGCCTTTGTAGGACTGGCAGAGCAATATTACTGGCAAGCGAGGTTTCAAAAATCGCGTGGCCTCAAACCGGATGCGTTTGTCAGTGAAGGACTGAACAGAGTCCAGGAAGCGCTGAAAGTGAATCCTGCTTCCGCGGAAGCCTACGGCTGCAAAGGGATGCTGCTCTCATTGACGGATAGCGCCGCCGCTGAAGAAGCATTTCACAAAATGTTATCGATGAATAAGCACTTGGGCAACCGCTACTCTAAGAGAATTACCAAATAACAAAGCCCAAAACACAAATAATATTCAATTCTCAATCTCCAATTTCCAAATCAGCTTGGCGAGCCCTCGTTTGAAAATTGAGTTTTGGAGCTTATTTGAGATTTCGTGTTTGAGATTTGGAACTTTTATTTATTGTCTGGGATGCCCAGTCGTTTCATCATTTTTTGCAAGCCGAAGCGAGTTATCTTCAACGACCTTGCAGCAGCAGAAATATTCCAATCGTGCAGGTGCAATGCCCGCAAGACCCAGTCCTTGCTTGTTTCATCAAGCTTAGTGCGCAGGTCGACCTGCCCGTGGAAGAAATCAATTTCCGGTTGCCGCGAAGGGTCATGCTTCTCTGTTTGCGTCAATCTGTTTGGAGCTAGGTGTAAATCCAACATTTCTCCAGGGTGCGCCAGCGCAACCATCGAGCTCAGCAGGTTGATCAACTCCCTGATATTTCCCGGATAGGAATACGATACCAAAGAGTCAAAAAGTCTGTTGCTGATGCCCGCAATCGTCTTCTTTTCTCGTTTGCAAATCTGCTGCAAAAGACCAATGATGAGAAGCGTTAGATCTTCTCTTCTCTCGCGTAAAGGTGGAACCACGAGCTCGACTGTTGCAATGCGATGATAGAGATCCTCTCTGAGCCTTCCCGTTCGAATCAATTCCTGTGGATCTTCATTTGTGGCGCTGATCAGACGAAAATCAACCTGCACAGGCACATGCTTGCCTACAGGAGTTACTTTCTTTTCTTCGATTGCGCGAAGTATTTTGGATTGCAGTCCAATAGGAAATGCGCTGAGCTCATCAAGAAAGAGTGTCCCTTCATCCGCAAGCTCGATTTTTCCTGTTCGGGGTCCAACATCTGTCGCAATTTTTTCACCAATTCCAAAAAGCTCCGCTTCGATCAGTTCAGAAGGGAGCGCGGCACAATTAATCGCGATAAATGGACCCTTTGAACGCTTTCCGGAAAGATGAAGCATTTGCGCGAACATTTCCTTTCCTGTTCCGGTTTCGCCCTGCAACAGAATATTCACATCGCTATCTACGAGTGAAAAAATCCGTTGATAGATTTCTCGCATCTTCGGAGACGTTCCGGGAATCATGCCCTCAGGGAAAACGAGTTTTTCCGATACAAAAATATTGTCCGCTACGTGTCTGGCGATATCATCCATTTTGTCGGTGCCGGCATGGCTGCTCGTGGGAGTTCTCTCTGGAATCCTCACAATCTTGTTCTGGTCGGCCTCCACCAGAGACAGCTCTACAATTCCCGCATGAATCAGGTCTCCGGGGTGGATTTCCGACTCATTCACTTTCTTGCCATTTAAACGCGTGCCGTTCGTGCTTCCCAGATCTTTCAACACCCAACCACTTTTCTGCTGAGTCAAACTGAAGTGATTTCTGGATACTCCTTTGTAAGGTAAACAGAGATCATTGTCCGGCAACGAACCTACTCTGATTTCGCTTCGGTCCTCTGCAAGCGGAAACTGGATGATCTTTCCCAGGCAGTTGGCAATTAGAATCAACATTCCTTTGTGCTTATTGTAGCTCCTCCGGCAAGTAAACAAAGTAGCGCGGGCGTCTCGCCGGCGAGCGTACGCAGACGGGACGTCCGCGCTACTTTGCTAATGCTCTGCCACTACTACATTATTCGTAGTGGAGGGCAACGATGGGATCCTGTTTCGCAGCGCGGCGCGCCGGATAGAGGCCGAAAAACAAGCCAACGGAAGAAGAGACTGTGATCGCTGCAATCACCGCGCCCGCTGAAACGCGCGCAGGCAGCGGAGAGACTGCGTTCACAAGGAACGCGACACCGGCGCCTGCAATGATACCGAGCGCTCCACCGATCAAACAGAGAACAACAGCTTCAATCAGGAATTGCCACAGGATATCCCGCCTGCGCGCGCCAAGGGCTTTTCGCAACCCGATCTCTCGCGTCCGTTCTTTCACCGTAACAAGCATGATGTTCATCACACCCACTCCTCCCACCATCAAGCCGATCGAAGAGATCACAACCATCACCAGATAAATAGCGCCGGTGATCTGGTTATAAGTTGTCATAATGTTTTCGGGTGTTACGACTGCAAAATTGTTCGGTTGATCCGCTTTTAATCCACGCTGTTTTCGCAGCACTGCGGTTCCCTGATCGATGGCTGATGGAACGAGCTCCGGACTCTTGGGAATTGTTGCTATATGCAATCCGTTTTCACGATAAGTGCTTGGGAACAATTTCAGGAACGTGCTGAAAGGAATCGTGACGTAATCATCGTTTGAATCGCCGGTAAAGCTGTTCCCCTTCCGTTCAAACTTTCCGATCACCTGAAACTTATGCCCTTCCGCAAGAACCGTTTTCCCGATTGGATCCACGCCGCCGGGAAAAAGGGCATTTGCAACATCATCTCCAATCACTATAACGAATGTCGCGTGTTGAAGGTCCGTTTCCGTGATGAAACGGCCCGCATCCACATTCATGTTGTTGCATTCCAGAAAAGTCGGCTCGGCGCCGCCGAAAGCGAGTCCCGAAGTCTTCTCGTTGCGATATTTGAGCTCAATGCCGTAGTGATACGCTTCGGACGAAACTGCTTTAATAGCTGGAGCATTTTCCCGAATCGCAACAGCATCCTCGTAGTAGAGCGGTTTCCGCATTCGCATTTCGCGGGTGGGATTTCCGAAGTGCACCATCTCTTCATGCTGAAATTGAATGAGATGCGGTCCCATAGATTGAAGCCGGTTCATCATGCTGTTGTTGAGACCCTGAATGATGGAAACCATGCCGATGACTGTCATGACCCCGATCACAATTCCAAGAATCGTAAGGAATGCTCGAAGTTTATTGCTCCGTATCGAAAAGATCGCCTGCGAGAACGCTTCTTGAACGGAACCGAGATTTTGCCTCATTCGCTTCTCAACGCAACGATCGGATCGAGTTTTGCTGCTTTCACAGCCGGCCAGAATCCGGATACCAGTCCAACGGAAGAAGCCAACAGCAACCCGGCGATGACTGGCCCCGGTTCCAGAATCGATGGAAGTGGACTGAAGACTGAAATCAGTTTGCCAAAGATGGCGCCAAGCAAGACTCCGATCGCGCCTCCCACAGCGGCAAGAATGACGGATTCCAGCAGAAACTGGCGCTTCACATCTTTACTCCGCGCTCCCAATGCTTTGCGCAGGCCAATTTCAGAAGTGCGTTCGACTACGGAAACCAGCATGATGTTCATGATCACGATACCGCCGACAATCAGCGCAATCGAAGAGATCCCGATCATGGCAGCGAAAGCCCCTGCTGTGAATGTTTGCCAGAGTTCAACGAGCGCGTCCGTAGTCATGATCGCGAATCCGTCATCTTCCTCATACCGGCGATGATGCTTCGAACGCAGAAGCACGCGCGCCTGATCCTGCGCTTCCGTCATCTTTGCGTTGTCCTCCACCTTTACATAAATGAACACCGGTTCCCGTTTGCCAAAAACTTTCCGGAAAGAAGAGATGGGAATTTCGATTAGCGTATCGCGATTCTCACCAAAGAAATTGCCATACTTCTTCAAAATGCCGACGACCTGAAATTTCCGGCTGTTGATGTGAACGGTTTTCCCGATCGGATCGATTTGAGGGAACAGCGCTTGCGCAATTTCGTAGCCGAGTACAGCAGAAAATGCGGCGTGCTGCTCTTCCCATTCTGTGATGTATCGTCCTGTTGAAAGCTCTCTGTGGTTTGTAATGGCAAAGCTGGCCGTTACGCCGAAAATATTCGGATCTTCGATTTTTTGACGTCCGGCCGTTACGTCAATTTGCAACTGGTTTCTGCTACTGAAACTTGGAACGAGCGAAAACGCGCTAACGTAAGTGCACAAGTCGCATTCCTTTTTCACAAGCTCCATATCTTCCAGCGTCAGATCCTTGCGCCGCATCGCGGTTAACCACGCTTCATGACTTGTGATGAGGCCGAAGCGGTCGATCCGGAAAACGTTACTCCCGGATTCCGTTATGGTGCTGAGGACATAGCGGTTCATTCCACGAATCACGGAAACGACGGTGATCACTGTGGTCACTCCAATGATCACGCCAAGCAGAGTTAAAAACGTTCGGAGTTTGTTTGTCCGAAAGGAAGCAAACACGAGACGGATCGTTTCCATCAAATTCATACGTTTTGTACCGCTGGCTTCCAGCCGGCAAAAAAATGGACCACTTCCAAGCCTGGCCGGCTGGAAGCCGGCGTTACAAACTTCTGTCTTCTTCCACTTTGCCGTCGCGCAGGCGAATCACGCGACGAGCGTGAGATGCGACTTCCGCATCATGCGTTACGAGTATGATGGTGTTTCCGTTCTTATGAAGTCTGTCAAACAAGGCCAGTATTTCTTTGCCCGTATTGCTGTCGAGATTCCCAGTCGGTTCATCCGCCAGCAGAATGGAAGGACGATTGATCAGTGCTCGCGCAATCGCCACGCGCTGTCGTTGGCCGCCCGAAAGCTCATTCGGTTTGTGATGCATCCGGTCGGCCAGATCTACGTCCTTGAGCGTCTGTTCAGCTCGCTGTAAACGTTCCTCAGGATCGACGTTGCTGTACACAAGCGGCAATTGCACATTCTCCAGCGCTGTATATCGGGGCAAAAGGTGAAACGTCTGAAACACAAATCCGACTTCCTTGTTGCGAACGCGCGCGAGCTCATCATCGCTCAGTGTGCTGACGGCATGTTCGTTTAGCCAGTATTCTCCGGAAGAAGGTGAGTCCAGACAGCCGAGTAGATTCATTAATGTGGACTTTCCTGATCCTGAAGGACCCATGATTGCAACGTAATCCCCTTTTTCAATTCCCACGCTAACGCCATTGAGCGCGTGAACTTCCTCTTCGCCCATCTGATACTTTCGCGTCAGGTTTTCGGTACGGATGATCATTTCGCGTCTTTCTTGTCTTTTTCTTCTTCCGGTTTTTTGATCTTCACTAAATCCTCATTCTTCAAATCTCGAAGCGTTTGATAAGTGCCGATCACAATTTCTTCGCCTCCCCTCAAGCCATCTGTCACTTCGATTTGCATCTCTCCCATAACGCCTGTTTTTACAGCGCGAAACATTGCTTTGCCGTTTTGAACCAGAAAGACCCCTTCTTTTTCGCGGTCCTCTTTCTTGATTTTCTCCCGCTCTTCCGGTTTGCTCAAATCACGCACCACCAGTGCTTGAATCGGAACGGTCAAACATTTTGAACGGCTGGCAGTTGTGATTTCACCGTCCGCCGTTAGACCGGGCCGTAATTGCACAGCCAGTTCTTTTAAAGTGATCGTCACTTTGAAATCTGTCGCTTCTTCCGTGCCCGTTGTTTTGACGATCGGACTGTTTCCGATTTCGGTTACTTCTCCTTCAAATTTCTTTCCCGGAAAAGCATCCACAGTGACCACAGCTTTTTGTCCCATCGCCAGATTGCCGATATCTGTTTCATCTACTTCCAGCTCGGCTTCCATCACCGAAAGATCAGCGATCGTTAACAATACTGTGCCGGGATTGTTCATCGTGCCGATCACCGCAACCTCCCCCTCCTCCACTGCGCGGCGCACAACAACACCGCTCATTGGCGATACCACGCGCGTTTTATCCAGATCATCCTTCGAGCGCTTCACATCCGCGATAGATTGTTCTATTTGATGCTCCGCAGCCTGCACCGATGCCTGCTGCATTTCGAATTCCGTGCGCGACCGTTCGTATTCATCCTGGGAGATCAGCCCGGTTTTTTCATCCCACATCTGTGACTTTCGTTTCCACGTCTGCTCAGCCTGTTTGAGACTGCTTCGCGCAGAGTCCAGATTCGATCGCGCGCGACTCAGAGCAGCCTGCGAATTATCCAGCGCTGCTTGAAACGGAACCGGATCAATCTGCAGCAGAAAATCACCGTTTCTGACAATGTCTCCTTCTTCAACGGCCAGCCGCACGATCTTGCCTGGGATACTGGCGCTGATATCGACTTTTTTCTTCGGCTCAATTTTTCCTGACGCCGCAACGATAGAAACGAGATCCTGTCGTTTCACGTGTTCCGTTTGGACTTCGATCTCCTTTCTGCGGCGTTTCGATAGAACTGTGGCAACAGAAGCCCCCACAAGAATCAACAAAACGATGATCACCCAAAACTTTTTTTTCCTTAGTATGCTCATGGTAATTTCGCCGGTTTATCCCCTGGATAGTTAACGTTTCAGCTGGCCGGAATGTTCGCTGAACCTCCCCTCCAACAACAACTTTGATATCATACGACAGACTGTTGGAACACGTCACGAGATTCTGTGTCTAACACCTTCAATGTGAAGCATACACGGATAATCCTCTTTCTGTTATTGACGCTCTTTCTTTCGCAGGCGGAAGCTCAACCTCGATTCCTCGACAAAAGCGCTTTATCTTCGTTCCTGGATTCTGTCGCTCCTCAGGCGGTAAAGGATCTGAACGTGCCGGGCGCGGTTGTGATCGTAGTCCAGGAGGATCAAATCGTCTTTTCAAAAGGTTATGGAGTGGCGAATCAAGAGTCCAACAGACCGGTTGATCCCGATCGCACACTTTTCCGGATCGGTTCGGTAACGAAATGTTTTACGGCAACCGCCATTCTGCAACTGATCGAGCAAGGGAAATTGCAATTCAACGACGATGCGCGAAAGTATGCTGAATTCCTCAAGGTCCGCCATCCGGTAACCATCGCGCAACTGTTAACACACACCGGGGGCTTTGAAGAGAAATTGATTCGGACAGGCGCCTTGACTTCCCAGGGAGTTCTTCCACTCTGGGAGTATCTAAAAAGAGAGATGCCGGCGCAAGTTTTGGCGCCCGGAAAATACACGATGTATTCCAATCACGGATTTGTGTTGCTTGGCTACATTGTTGAGAAGGTAAGTGGGAAGCCATTGGGACGGTATCTTGAAGGCAACATTTTCTGTCCTCTGAAAATGGTCCAAACGACATACGGCTTACCATCCGCGGAATCGGCGTTGGCGACCGGATACGTATTAGGTCGCGCTGTGCCGCAAGCTCATTTGCAGATTGGTCCCGCTGCCGGCATAACAAGCACAGGAAGCGACATGGCACGCTTCTTAATCGCTCATCTTGCTGTTGCAAACTCCAGCGATCGAATTCTGTCTTCTTCAATGCTCAAGTTGATGCACCAGCGACAGTTCTCGCAACATTCGTCTTTGCCCGGTCTGACTTATGGTTTTTACGAAAGCTACTACAACCATGTTTACGGGCTGTACCATCGCGGAGGAGTACGCGGCTTTGCCTCACTCATCTATCTGTTGCCGGAACAGCGGATTGGAATTTTTATTGCGAATAACGGCGATCAGCAAGAGTTCGGATTCCGAATTGTGGATCCGTTCTTAAACAAGTATTTTCCAGCTCAACCATTCCAGATGCAGGCAGCTTCCGGTTCCCCGGAAAAGAATCGATCGATCGAAGGGACGTATCGGTTTTTGCGATATTCGAGAAATACGATTGAAAAACTTGCGTTGCTGAAGCGACCGGACATTTTGGTGCGGATTCAAGCGGACGGTTCATTGGATATTGGAGGGACACGCTTTTTGGAACGAGGGCCGATGCTGTTTCAGCAGATGGGAAGCTATGAGCGCGCAGCATTCTTGAAAAACGACAGGGGATCGATCCGGTATCTTTCCTACGAGCAGGATGTCTTAGAAAAGATTCCCTGGTATGTCTCAAGCGGGTTTCAGCAATTGCTTTTCTTTTTGTTCGTAACGGCTTTTATATCCACTTTCTTTCGCTGGTCTACGGAAAATCCGCATCTCGTCGAATCGAGTACTTCATCACTCGCGGAGCGAAGAACCATCTCATTTGCGAAAATGTTGTCAGCATTGAACTTGCTTTTTCTGGCCGGATTGATTGCAGGATTCATGGTGATTAAGCCGGGAAGAATCTGGCTTGGAGTGCCTCTCCCTTTCTTATTGTTGCTCTGTTTACCGCTTTTGAGCTGCTGTTTTGCGGCAGCTATGCCGTACTTCGTCTGGTCTGCCTGGAAAGAGATTGGGATGCTGCCGCGCGTAAGGCTGTTATTACTCCTTCTGATTAATTTTGGTTTTGTTGCTTATCTCTACTTTTGGAACCTCTTGGGATTTAAAGTTTAAAGGGGATATGGAGATAAAAAAGGGATAAGGAGATGAAAAAAAATCAAAATCTGAGTTTATCTCCACCTCCCTGAGCTATCTCCCCATCTCCCTTCTTACCTAACGCGGCATAGCCGACAACCAAAATGATAGCGGAGAGAAGTCCGAATATCGAACAAGGAACTCCGAACCGCAGAAGTCTGGCC
>JAKEFK010000121.1 GCA_022616075.1 bacterium | reverse complement strand
CGAATACCGTTTGTTGACCCAGAAGTTTCCAAGCAGCGGGCAAGTCGGAATCAGACAGCTTGATGTCGACTAATTGATTCTTTCCGACGAGTTCAGAAATTTGATCGAGTGAAGTTGCTGTTCGCGCTTTCCACGCTGGAATGGAAACGGAACAGGAATCATAGATCTGCGCGATGTCTAACCGGCACTCGTCTACGATTGCCTGAATTTCATTCTGTTTATTACCGCGAAAAACACCGACACAGGGAACAGAGATGTTATTGCGAAAACTCTTCAACTGACCGGGTGAAACTCTTCGCGGAGATTCCGCAAAAACAAAACCCAGAGCAGAAGCGCCTTCCTGGATAGCAAGCTGCGCATCTCGTTCATTTGTGATTCCGCAAATTTTGACTTTCGCCAACCGGTAGGGGCAGGGCTTGTCCCTGCCCGTTCGGGCGACCACAAGGGTCGCCCCTACAAAACGAGCGAGTTCCTTCGCCGGATCCTCAGCCCGCAAAAAGTGCTCGCCGATCAAGGCGCCGTTGTATCCAAGTGACGTGACTTTTCGCAGAGTTTCGATACTGTCGATTCCACTTTCGGCAATCAAATAAGCATCGGGCAACAAGCCTCTCATTTTCTCAAAACGAGATGTATCGACTTGCAAAGTCTCCAAATCGCGCGCATTCACACCCAGAAATCTGACAGGACCCTTTATTTTGCGTAAATCATTTTCATCGGTTACTTCTACGACGGCGTTGATTTGTATGCGATCGCACACTTCCAAGAAATGCCGGATCTCTTGCGTCGTGAGGAATCGCGCAATCAATAACACAAAATCAGCTCCGGCTTCCTTCGCTTCCAGAATCTGGAATTCGTCCAGCACAAAATCTTTTTGAAGAACCGGAACGGATACGGAACGGCGGACTGCGGTAAGGTCCGCCAGCGATCCTTCGAAATAATGCTCTTCCGTCAAAACGGAAATTGCTGCGGCACCGGCCGACTCGTAGGAGCGGGCAAGTTGTTCAAGGTCCAGATTTCTGCGGATTCCTCCAGCCGAAAGAGAGGATCGCTTGATTTCTGCGAGAATTCGAAAAGTGTGCTTGTCCCAGTTCACGAGGCGATTCTCAGAGGAAGGATTCGGCGTATGCGTAGATTTCCGTTGAGCCATGTCGATTCGTTTTCTCCTCAGAAGTTCCGAGATTTTGCTCATAACGGAAAAAGCTCCTGAGTTCTTTGCACAACATGCAGCGCGGCGCCGGAGTCAATAGATTTGGCAACGGCGCTTTTTGCATCTTCCACTGAAGCTTCTGGATAGAAAGCAAGATATCCAAGCATCGCATTGAGCAGAACCGTTTCCCGCTTTGCGCCGGATTCTCCGCTTAATATGGACAGGGCAATCGATGCGTTCTCTTTGGGAGAACCACCGCAAAGATCTTCGCCGCGACATTCACCGAAACCAAAATGTTTCGCGTTTTCGAGTGTGGGTTTGGAGAATGTGCTGTGAAGGTAAAAATCGCAAGAAAGTGTAGCCTCATCATAACCTTCTGATGAATGGACCAAGTATGCGCGTTTTTCAGGATCCATCTTCCGGATCGCTTCTTCTACGAGAGGAAGGGCGTTTCTGTTGTAGACTCCGATGACCTGAGCCGCCGGAAATGCAGGATTGGTCAGCGGACCGAGCAGATTGAAAATTGTTGGGAAGCCGAGCCGTTTACGCACGGCAACCACCGATTTAGTGGCTGGATGATAATCGGGCGCAAAGAGAAAGGCGAATCCGGAGGCATGCAAGGCTGCCGGCACCTGTTCCGGTTTCATTCGGTAAGAGATACTCAGTGCTTCCAGAAGATCGGCGCTTCCACATGCAGAAGAGGCGGCCCGATTTCCGTGCTTGACAATAGGAATGCCGCAACCCGCAAGAACAAATGCGGAAATGGTGGAAATGTTGAATGTGTTTTTCTTGTCTCCACCGGTTCCGCATGTGTCCAGCACTTTGATTCCATCAAGCGGCACACGCACAGACTTTTCACGCATCGCCTCCGCAAAACCGATGATCTCCTGCGCAGTTTCCCCTTTTTCATGAAACGCGGTGAGCAGAGTTCCAGTTTGCGGTTCACCCTCCATCATCGCGAAGACCGCGTGCTTACTTTCCTCACGAGTCAGACCGATACCGTTTTTAACTTTGTTTAATAGTTCTGCGAAATTCATTTTCAGCTCTGCAGGCGGGACGCCCGCGCTACTCCGTTTCCAAGAAATTTTTCATTAAACGGATTCCTTCTTTAGTCATGTAGGATTCCGGATGAAACTGCACTCCTTCCGTTTGCGTTCCGCGCACACGAAGCCCCATGATTTCACCGGCCGGCGTGTGTGCCGAGATGTGCAATGTTTTCGGCAGATCTTCTTCTGCAACGATAAGTGAATGATAACGCGCCGCTGCAAAGGGATTGGTCAATCCGGAAAAAACTCCAACGCCGTCGTGAATGATCATCGACGTTTTCCCATGCATCAAAACCGGCGCGCGCTCCACCTTGCCTCCAAAAACATGACCGATGCATTGATGGCCAAGACACACTCCCAGTAATGGAACCTTCGTGTGAAAATGCAAAATCATTTCATTCGAACAACCTCCGTCCAGCGGTGTCCCGGGTCCCGGAGAGATCACAACATGCGTCGGGCCGTAATCTTCCGCCTCTTGAATCGTTATCCGGTCGTTGTAATGCACAGCCACTTCAGCTCCCAGCATCAAGAATCCCTGATAGAGGTTGTACGTAAACGAATCGTAGTTATCGATCAAGAGTACCCGTTTCATAACGGTTCCTCCGCCATTCTCAACATCGTTCGGAGAGCCATCGCTTTGTTGCTGATCTCCTCGTATTCGCGCTCCGGCCTGGAATCCGAAACGATGCCTGCTCCAGCTGTAAAACGATAACGACCTTGCTGATATTGCAGGGAGCGAATAGCAATGCAATGATCCAGCACACCGCGACTTCCGAAATAGCCCACCGATCCTGCGTATAAACCGCGGCTGTGCGGTTCCAGCTCTTCGATGATTTGCATAGCCCGCACCTTCGGCGCTCCGGATACGGTTCCGGCAGGAAACACGGAGGAAAGAAGGTCCTGCAGTGAAGGAGCTTTGGCAACATTCGACTCTACTGTCGAAACAAGATGCATAACGTGAGAATAGCGTTCGACCTTCATGAATTCTGTTACCCGAACGGATCCGGGAATCGCCAACCGCCCCAGATCGTTGCGCGCAAGATCCAGAAGCATCAGATGTTCCGCTTTTTCCTTTTCATCATGCATCAGCTCCGTTTCGAAATGTTTGTCCTGAACGTCATCTTTTCCACGCGGGCGCGTTCCTGCAATCGGACGCAATAAGATTTTCGATCCTTCCGTGCGAACCATGGTTTCGGGACTCGAACCGAAAAACTGGAAACGATCCTGAAAATTCAAATAGAACATGTAAGGCGAAGGATTGATCATCCGTAACGCGCGATACATCTGGAATGGATCCGCTTCGCTCTCTCCTTCAAATTGTGTGGAAAGAACAACTTGATAAATGTCGCCTGCTGCGATGAATTCCTTGGCGCGTTCCACCATCGCGCAAAATTCAGACTGGGAAAGATTCGATTTTGGTTCGGAGGAACGGCCGGAACGGGGTAAGGGAAGAAGAGTGCGCAAACAGGTTCGAATTTCTTGCGCGAGGTTCGTTTGCTCCCCTTCGTTCAAGATGGAATTCAAATAAATTCTGTTCTTCAGATGATCAAACGACAGAATTGCGGAAGGCAGAACAAAGCCCGCAAGCGGATCACTCGAACGCTTCACTTTTAGCTTGGGGTGAAGCAAAGAGCATATCGGATAAGAAAGAAATCCAATTAAGCCGGAAGACAATCGGCCATTCTCTTTGTTCGGGAGCGACTGTATCTGCTGTTCCAGGAGTTGAAAATAGGCATTTGCCTCCGAAGGTTCTTCCAGCACAAAAAATTGCTTTGGAAGAATCCCGATAAAGGAATATCTTCCCAGCGTTTCATTCTTTTCCACGCTTTCCAGCAGGAATACTGGTTTTAACGGCGTCAGTTTTAGAAACGCTGAAACGGGTGTTTCCAGATCTGCTGCAAATTCATTACTCATAACTCATTACTCATGACTAAAAAACAAAAAACCCACCGACTCTTTCGAATCAGTGGGTTGTTTTGTTTCCTTTTAAATTGCCGTGGTCAGAGGAAGCCCAACAACCCGCCTCAGCGGTACCACCAATAATAGCGGTTGAATGTTGCCGCGATCATCATATCTGACCTACACCACAGAACATAAAC
The DNA here is from genome assembly GCA_022616075.1 of bacterium. NCBI lineage: Bacteria > bacterium. The sequence continues at coordinate 79 of JAKEFK010000121.1, read as the reverse complement.
GATACACAGTTCACTTGTCAAGCAAAAGTGAAGGAGTACTACTGACGTTGAACTTCTTGTTTTTTTAGAAGGATTTTCG
>JAKEFK010000120.1 GCA_022616075.1 bacterium | reverse complement strand
GTGCAGCGCGCTTTGAAGCTGGATCAGAATACACAGGCTATCTTGCTGGAAGAACGGGTTCAGGCGGCACTAAAAGAGCGTGCTTACCGTGAATCTGAAGAAAAGAATATTACCGTAGAAGTGGATCATCTTTGTGAACAACTGAACTTCAGTGACGCAGTGAAGCTGTTGGAAAGCGTTAAGCAAGACTCTCCGCAGCTGGTGAAATCGCTGTTGCCTAAGGTAGAGCGAAACCAGGATCTCTATCAGAAATTTGTTGATGCTCAGGATAGGTTTGAAGAAAACAAGCTGGAGGAAGCTCAAAAAGCTCTCGATGACTTCCTGAGTTTTCCTGTTCCTTATGAATTTCAGGCGTTCTATGGGCTTCGAAAACAAGCTGAAGAGACGCTGAAGGAGATACGCACAAGATTGGTTGAGGTGGAAGCGGATCAACTTCTGAAGAAAGCCGACACTTTCCTGCGGATGGGGCAATTTAATCAAGCTCGCCAGATTTGTGTGACTGTCCTCTCTGCAAATCCAAATCATCCTATCGCTAAGAAGAAGCTTGAAGAGATTGATCGATTGCTTGGCAGCCAGAACATCGATACAGGTGAGTTATTGAAGCAAATTGAGATGACGGGAATGCATCCTCCTGATACCGAACCGGGAATGGAGATACCGCAGACTGTTTATAACGAAGAGATTACTGCTGAACCGCCACCTCCTCCACCGCAAATGCCACAGCCGTCAACCAGGCCGGTGGCTCCTCAAGCGCCGCCTGTCGCAAGGCCGGCACCGGGAAGGGTTCCTGCTCCGGCTCCGCAAGCTAAACCTAGCACACCTGGTTTATCTCCTTTCATGACCTGGGGAATTGGTGCAGCTGCGGCTCTTGCGATTCTTGCAATCGCTGTAGTCCTCCTCTGGTCCCCATCGGATGTGAAAGTAGAAAAGCCAATACCGAAGCTGACAATCAAGCCGAACTCAAAAAAGCAGGATGTGCCGCCACCGCCGCCTCCCGTCGTCGTAATTCAACCATTGTCCGTTTCTATCGATGTGCGGCCCTGGGCAGAACTTGAAATCAACGGAAAAGGATTGTCCCAGCCGTTGCGCGGAGTTACTCCTGTCCGCGTGAATCTACCACCCGGAGAATATTCGGTTGTTCTTTCAAATCCCGAATTCGCCACGTTGAGTCAAACCATTCAAGTAAGCAGCGCGAACCGCGAATTCCGTTTTCAATTCCCGCAAATGGATCCCAATCGAGTTGTCGACAGTCTGCTGCAATAGTAGTAGTGTCAGAGCATTTGCCATTGTTTTTTTATGAGCTGCTTATCGCACAAATGCCTGCAATAGCACAAGCATCTTCCTGCATGCAAATGCTCTGCTTCGTCCGCGATGGTAGCAGAGCATTTTCACACCGGTGATAGTTTCAGAGAAAAAGCAAAGCCTTCGCACCAAACACGTTCATACACCCCGTATGGAAAATGCTCTGCCACTACCATTAAACTACAGCTAGAGAAATGCCAGCACGAATTCAATGGAGTCGCATCAGTGATGAAGATTTACTAAAGTTTCGTCTTTGTGATCTTCCTATCAAACTTGAAGGCACACCGTTAAAGAGACAAATCAAGCAACTCTATAAAGAACTTGGATCGCGTGGGATCCGGTTCAGGCCGCATGTGTGGCTCTCCGATGAATTTTTTACGCCCGATCAGGTCCCCGGATTTGCTGTGCCTTTCTACCTTGCGCATCCGCGATTGATGAAACTGGAACGGAAACAGATGCTGCAAATAGAAGGTGGAAGCGAGCAGGATTTTATGCGCATTATTCGACATGAAGCAGGGCATGCTCTGGATCATGCTTATCGACTGCACTCTGATTCGGGCTTCCGTAGAGTCTTCGGCTCTCTCCGCAAGCCGTATCCCGAGTCTTACAGACCGAATCCCAACAGCCGCAGTTATGTTCTGCATCTTGGCTCATGGTACGCTCAATCACATCCACTGGAGGATTATGCTGAGACTTTTGCAGTTTGGCTTGGCCCCCGCTGGAGGAGCCGGTACCAGGGATGGCCGGCTTTGCGAAAACTTGTGTACATCGATCAATTGATAAAGAATATTTCAGGAAAGCCGTCCAAAAATTGGCGCCGGGAAAAAGTGGATACGCTCCGGCAGATCAAAATGACGCTGGGTGAATACTACAGTCAAAAGAAAGAGCAGTACGCGATTGAGTATCCTGCCTATTATGACCGGGATTTGCGGCGAATCTTTTCACAAGAGAAGCGCTATACATCGCGCCAGACAGCGGTTTCATTTTTGCGCGATTACCGCACTGAAGTGCGGCATCTGGTTGCGGAAGGGACTGGCGTCCATTCCTATTCGGTCGATCACGTTCTGGAAACAATGATAGACCGCGCAAAGGATTTACGGTTGCGTGTCTGTTTCCCGAAGAATCAAACAAGAAGACAGGTGCTGATTATGCTCACTGTTCATACAATGAACATCGTGCATTCGGGCCGTTACCGGTTTTATTATGGCCTTTAAACCAAAGAAACAGCTTCGCATCCTGATGGTGCTTGATCAGGATCTGATCCCGCCCAAAAACATCAAGGAATTGCCGGAAGAAGAGAGCAAAAAGTTTGAAAATGAATATGACGTGATTTCCACATTGGAAGGAATGGGACACGAGATCAGGATCGTAGGAGTCGCCAAAGACGTCCGCGTTATCCGCTCGGCCATGGAAGAATTTCAGCCTCAAGTTGCTTTCAACATGCTGGTCGAAATGCATGGCTACTCCATGTTTGAGCCTCATGTCGTCAGCTATCTCGAATTGATTCAGCTTCCTTACACTGGATGCAATCCGCGAGGATTGATGCTGGCCCATGATAAGGCGCTTACAAAAGAGATCATGAGTTATCACCGCGTTCCTGTGCCGGAATTTGTTGTGTTTCCCCGGAATCGCACAATCAAAAGGCCGCCAAGACTGAAGTTTCCACTCCTTGTTAAGTCTCTTGTGGAAGAAGGCTCGGTTGCTATCTCAAAAGCTTCCATTGTTCACGATGATGCAGCCCTTGCGGAACGCGTAGAGTTCGTTCATCGAAAAGTAGTGACGCATGCAATTGCAGAACAGTACATTGAAGGCCGGGAGATTTATGTGGCAATGACAGGGAACCACAGGCTGGAAGTTTATACGCCATGGGAACTGCACATTGAACATCTGCCCGAAGGAGCGCCTCTGATTGCCACAAGCAAGAGCAAATGGGACCGCGCTTATCAAAAAAAAATCGGACTCTCCACCAGGCCCGCCGACTTGACGCCGGAGATAAAGAAGCGGATCGATCATGTTTCCCGACGAATTTACCGGATCCTGAATCTTTCCGGCTATGCGCGACTCGATTTCCGTTTATCTCCCGAAGGGGTGCTCTATCTCCTTGAAGCGAATCCAAATCCGGACATCTCGTTCGGCGAAGATTTTGCGGAAGCAGCAGGACATTCCGGAATCAGCTACCAAAAACTGCTGCAAAAAATAGTGAATCTTGGAATGAGTTACCACCCGTTCTTTTAGGAGCGGGATTACGGAGCGCAGGGGCTTCCAGCCTTGCATTACGGGCCGCAGGCATCTTGCCTGCAACCCGTTGCTGAAATCTATGAACCGACTACGAGATCAGAGTTGACCTTCTTTACGCCTTCAATGGATTCAGCAACCTTAACCGCCTGAGCGGCTTCTGCTGCATTCTTAACTTTTCCAGTGAGAGTGACCACACCGTTTTTTGTGTCGACATCAATCCGGTAAGCGGCAACCTGATCGTCCTTCGCGAGCGCCAGCTTTACTTTCGCCGTTGTCGATGCGTCGTCTACCATTTCGCCGACGTTCACATCGTCAATCTTGTCTTCGGCTTTGTCTGCCGTTTCTGCAATTTTTTCTCCGGCCCCATCAATCTTTTCTCCGGTCTTTTCCGCAGTCTCCTCTAACTTCTTGCCCGCATTCTCAGCCGTTTCTTCCATCTTTTCATCAAGATTTGTGCTGCCGATTTGTGGCTCAACCTGTAGTCTGGAAACTACATCCTTTACCTGGGGAACAGAACGAGCTAGTTGAATGGCATGAGCCTCCTGATCCTGTTGAGTAATTTTCCCTTCCAGCGTCACCACTCCTTCCTTAGTATCTACACTGATGTCTGTTGCATCCAGAATCTCATCGTCCGTGATTTTCGCCTTAACTTCGGTCGTAATCCGCGCATCGTTGCTTGCGCTGCAGGCCATGAATGAAACTGCAAGAAAGATCATTACCAATAAAGCAAACTTCCGTGCCATATAGCACCTCCTAAGTTTCAATTTTGCGTAGATTCGTTTCGGAGGTGTCGCAGAAAACGTTTCTGCATGTGGTGTTCAGGACTACGAACCGCGATATAGTATGATTTTGCGCAACTATAAGCTTCCGATCCTGATATGCGTCGCGGTGACGGTTGTGTTTCTTGCTCTCCTTGCCGCATACCGCAATTCAGTCCACAAAATAACAGTCTATGCCGGTCCTGATCAGACCATTCGAGGCGCGTCCGCGAGTCTGCAAGGGGCGGTGCTGAATCAACGGCCTTTGAATTTCTGGACAGGTGATGGCAATCATGCAACAGAAGACATGCTGGTCAAATATGATTCCCGATCCGGGGTTTCCTACGTTGGACCACTCAGAAATCCAGAAGGAGCATTCTTCGGTTGGCCGTCCGATTTCGCTCGCATCAATCAAGATGTTTACGGGATAGATGCGGACAGGCGCCGTTTGTATAAGCTGAACGCTGATACCGGAATTTGTGAGCCGTTGAAGGCCAAACTTCTCTATCGGCGAGTGTTTGGATTGGCCTACGATGAGATTCACGACAAACTGTATGCGGTTGATAAAGTGGCCCGGAAAGTGCTTTTGCTCGACACACTGACAGGTGATGCATCGGAGGTTCTGACTCTTCCGGCGTCGCACCTTGATATTCGTGGTCTTGCTTACAATGCCGGCGATAACCGCATCTACTACAGCGATGAATCTACAGAATCCATTTATCACTGCGACCTGACCATCGGTCAACCCCGTCTCCTTGTGACTTTTCAGGATGGGCAGGACACGGTCATGGAGGAACTTGATTTCCACGACGGGCGATTGTTTGCGTCCTGTTTGACGTTTCGTGAATCGATTTGGTCCATGCAAGTCATGGAGATCGATGCTGCCCTGCGGACGAAACATCCGGTGGGACCGGTCATCAACGATTTATCCGGTCACTGTTTATTGATAAATTCGATGCCGGCAAGAATATTGTGGCGACAGATTTCCGGACCGGACAGGGCGCAGTTTTCAGATCCTGCAGATCCTCAAGCCACAGTGGAATTCCCGCAACCCGGCACGTACGTGCTGGAGCTTGTTGCCGAAGGAACTCACCAGATTGCCGATTCGGTCACACTGAAAGCAGTTTTCTGACGCGGTGACAGGTCTGACTACGGCGTATAAAGTCGAATGACCATTTCCAGCGCGCGGCGGCAAACGGCGCAGAAGGGGACATCGTTGCGGGAGAACATGATGCAATCGACCTGAGGCCGGTAGTATCCACGCGCTGCGTAGTTGGCTCCTTCAAAAGCGCCCACTTTTTTCGCGTATTTATCGGCAGCAAGTTCTCTGGACTCATGTTCCTTTTGTTCCTGGAACAGTTTATCCATCTCTTCCTCCGACTTGTTCTCGGCGCGAATTTTCCTGCGGCGCTCTCTGATTTGCGCAGAATACTTTTCGAATGTTTCCTTGTTCCATGGAGTAGGGAGAGGAGTACCCGGCGAGACGAGGTCGTGCCATTTCAATTGCTCGGCATCCAGCAGGGCAGTTGCATTCGGTTCCCATGGCTCGACTCTATCTTCAGAAGGCAAATACGCAACATCAGATGTGTAATACTCGTCCGCAAGTCCTGCGAAGTGGTGTCCGAATTCATGAACAAATACATAGGGAGCCCATAAAGAATCTGCAGCGACAGTGCTATACAAATTAAAAATTCCACCGCCACCATACGTGCTGTTGTTTACCAGGATCTCTACATACTCGTAAGGTGAGAATGCAACAATTTCGCGGAAGGCCTGATTCTGAAAAGTGAGTATGTACCGCTCGGATCCGAAAGCATCATAAGTGCTTCCCACTGGATTCCGTTTGTGCACGCCTGTAGAAGGACGCGAGATTCCTGACTCTTCTGCCGGCGGACAGAGTCCCCAAACATTGAAGTCCTTTCTGTGCTCCTTAAATGGAGACTGAGAAAAAAGAATTTCCGCGAGACGTTTCGCGTCTTTCTCGAACTTACTCGCTTCGGCTGCTGTATAGCCATCCCCAAGGATCAGGAAATCAACTTTAGTCGACGGATCTCCATTCTTTTCTAATTCCAACAGCGGGGCAGGGGATTTGTGTTTCGAACGATCGACAAACATGTCTTTGGGGTCCACCAGCAAGGACCAGATTTCTTTGAATGCGTTGTTGGCATCCCGCTTTTTCAGAAGAATCTGTACTTCCTGTTGCGGCTCCGGAAGCCGGAATGATTCGTGAAAAGTGCGATGCATCTTTCGCGCTTCATCCGTTGTTTCCCATTCTCCATAAACGGATGCGAACCCCCGGGAATAGATAGCGCGATTCGTCCGGCGATCGATCACTTCGAACAAATACCTGCCAAGATTTGTGTCGTCAACCGATTTGTCAAGATTACCGGGCCAGGGAAGCGGCTCAATGACCACACGGTCCAGGCTGAAAACCTCGTGGTTCGCGTCTCCTGTGTGGAAATAATCTACGCGCATGGTCTGTGGGGGCGCTGCATAAACAGTAGTGGTAATCAAAAGAAACGCAAGAAGGATTTGTTTCATGCACGATATTGTACATTACTTGAGCTCAGGCGCTTCTGATGTGTTCGTGCCCTTGCAAATGGTCGGCGCAGTAACCGGGCGTTCCAGCGCATTCGGTACAGTAACGGAAGTCCATATCCGGATGACTTATGTCCGTAATACCGCAAATAACACAGCGATGAAATGGCTGTTTTTCCGATTTCGTATTAGCAAACTTGCTGGATTGAGATGCCATATGTCGCCGGCCCGTTCTGACTCTGTCCTTGATATCCGTCCAGAAGAACAACAGGAAATTGCAGATAGAGGCAAGGACCAGCAGCTTTATGTTCCATGCACCGGTAATCAGGATGTAGCCGTATGAAAGCCAGGTCAAAAGAGCGAGCCATTTAATTTTCACAGGAAGAATGAAAAAGATGTACAGAACGAAGTCAGGATTGAGAAACGCGAAAGCCAGAAAAACCGAGCCTTGCAGGAATCCGTTCGAAGCTTGAGCTTCCGGAAAGAGGAAGGCCGCTGCAACAGTGGCCAGATAACCAACCAGCAAAAAGACGTTGTATCGGAATGTGCCCCAGTAATGTTCGAGCGAATTCCCCATAAGGTAAAAAAGGTACCAGAAAAAGAAAGCAAAGATCGGATTGGTAACAGGCGGGACGGCCAGGAAGCTGAGCAGTCTCCAGACCTGTCCTTGTAAAACAAGGCCTGGGAGCAGATGAAAGGCATTGAGTATTTCCGGTTGTGGCTTTGAGATGATGTAGACAGAGACTTGCGCCAGAATCAGAACAAGAGTTACGTTTGGGATTCCACTGTTTCCAAATCTTCGTTCGAGCCGGTCGAGAATTCGCATAGCATCAATCTTAAACGCAAAGGCATAAAGCGGCAAAGCCGCAAAGAAGCAAAAGGTGTACGAAGGGAGATAGGGAGATAAAAAGAGATAAGGAGATAATTCTTGTTTTTTTTTATCTCCACATCTCAACTATCTCCTCATCCCCCTTCTTACCTAACGCGGCATAGCCGACAACCAAAATGATAGCGGAGAGAAGTCCGAATATCGAACAAGGAACTCCGAACCGCAGAAGTCTGGCC
>JAKEFK010000119.1 GCA_022616075.1 bacterium | reverse complement strand
GGTCCACCAAACACTCAACTGGCGCCGCAGGGCCCGCCAGACACTCAGTTACAACCGGAAGGTCCGCCAGGGCAACCACAGTTTCTGGATGCGCAAAATCTGCATGCTTTCCATAGCCAATTACAAACTTTCCAAAACATGGAGCTATCGCTGAATCAGTCGCTGGACCTTTTCCAGCAGATGAAGTTTTCAACCACAGGAAAAATATTTGGATGAACTGTGAAAGCGAAACTAATCAGGAAGTCTGGACCATAAGAAGCTTTCTCTCAACAGTAGAGGCAAATCAGCTTCTTTCTTCTGTCCGCGGCTCACCCGTGATTAGATCCGGATTAACAAATAGAAGTGGAAGTCAGGAAGGACTGATGGATGAGCAGGTCCGAAAGAGTTACACAGCTTTAGTCCCACCTGATATTCAGGAATGCATCCGGAATCGATTACTCTGTTTGAAGGGACCGCTGGAGCGCAAGTTTGAAGTGTCACTTTCCGATTATGAAGGTCCCATTTTTCTGCGATACCTGCCCGGAGGATTCTTCATCCCACACCGCGACGAATCTCCTGAAAACATAACCAGACATCTGTCACGGAAACTTACCGCGACCATTTTTGTGAATGATGAGTTTCAAGGGGGAGGCCTGGCGATTCATTCGTTTTCAACACAATTGATTCAACCTCTTGCGGGCTCAATGGTAGTCTTTCGTTCCACCAGCTTCCACGAAGTAAAACCTGTGATCTCAGGCGAACGGATCACAATTATCGGTTGGTTTCGCTGAGAATCCTTGCCGCTTCGTAGCAACATCGCGAAACGTTTCGCGATGTTGCGATAAAACAAAGCGCAACACAAACGCGAAATTCACTGCGAATCCACTTTCTTCGAGGATTCTAAAGAAAATCCAAACCGAATCATACCTGGTATGGAGATTGCTTTGACTGACTGATCGGAGGTTTCGAATGGATGCGATAAATAAGTTTCCAGGTCTCAGACAGACCGTTATTTCAGAGCCGCAAGAGTCCGAAATTCCACTAGACCAAGCTACGCAGAAAGTTTCGAGCACAGGAATCGCCAGTGTTCCTGATGCAGTTGAAACTTTCCAGGCGCCGGCTTTTGATCTTACTACACGGGAAAAACAGAAACGGATCGCCGAAGAAAATCAGAAACAACTCGCTCAACTGGAAGCAGAGCTGGCAGAGCAAAAAGATGAAATGGATTCTTTTTGGGGCGGAGTTAAATCATTTTTTGGTGACGATGGCGGCCTGAGGCCTGGCTCGAAAGCAGAAATGACAACACCCTATTCGACGACGCAAACAGAAACTGTGGAAGCTTCAGCGCTTTTTGATGTCTTAACGGCGGATGGTCCTCCGATTGAAGAAGCAGTCCCGGTTTCGGATCTTCGACAGGTACTGGCGTTTGCAAGAGCTGAGAACAAACAAGTATTAACAGCCGCGAATTTCAACGCATTTCTTTCAGAAAATTCCAGCAAATACGGTGAAATTGCCGCGAACCTTCGGCAAGTGGTCAATGACAATTTCTACTTAACGCCAAATCAAAGACAAATATTTGAAAGATTTTCTGAAAAGGATTTTCAGCAAATCCAGGATGCTGCGAACCGTGCATTAGAAACCAACCAGAGCATAGAGATTAGCATATTCCCTGATAATGAAGCCGGTCTACTGAAGATAACGCATGCCAATCAGCAGAATGAACTTATCCAAATTGCAGATCAAAACTGTGATGAAGCACTGAAGAACTTTGCTAAACAGCTGGAAGTTCAGAGAAATCTGGATCCTGGTCACGCTGCTCCAAAAATTCAGAATTACGGAATCGAATGAAGCCGGAGGTCTATGAATGGACGTGATTAATAAATTTCTTGGTATTCAACAAAATATTATTTCGGAACCGCAAGATACAGAGGTTCCGCCGGAGCAAACTCCTCAACAAGTCTCCAGCGGAGGAATCGCCAGCGCTCCTGATGCATTTGAGACTTTTCAAGCACCAGCGTTTGACATCCCTTCACTAGCCACTCCTATGAGTCCTATCACCTCGCTGCCGCAGAGTGAAACTTTTGATCCTTCTTCGTTCTTCGATCTTCTAGCAGCGAATCCCGGCGGAACAATCCCGAAAGAGTCCGTGCTTCCCGAGTCTGTAGTTGCTCAAGATGGACCACCGGTACAAGAGGTTCCCAAATCATATGCAGTTGGACCGGAAGAAGCGGCCAAAGAGATACTCAACGCATTCAAAGATCAATTTGGCAACTTCGCAGCGGATGAGAATGGATTTCACAGTGTCATGGAAGCCATTTACGGAACGAATTATAGCCGTGAGAAAGCTGAAGACCTGCGACAAAAAGCTTTAGCCGGTGATTACTCCTGGCTACCAAAGATCGAATTCGTTCCTGGCAACCAGATTAAGGGAGCCAACGGCATGTACGTGCATCGAAGTTATCAGGAGACCGTTTACCTTAATGACCGGCTTCTTCGAGATCCAATTGAAGCAGCAAAAGCTTTTATTAGAGGCGTCGGATTCCACCTGGATGGCCTGACCGATGATGATGTAACCGTGGCACGAAAGATCGCAAGCACCGTTTCAAACAATCCGTCTTACATGACTGATGAAGCTAATGGAAACGAAGGAGAACTGTTCCGCGCCGCTCTCGCCGGAGAGCCGACCGACTGGGATACTCAAAACCGCGAAGAATTTCACGTCTACTCAAACTACTATGGCTATGGCGATCGACTGTAATAGGTGAACAGAATGGAGGTATGTTATGGACGCGATCAATAGGTTTCTTGGATTTCAACAAGGTATTATTCCGGAACCGCTGGAAACAGAAGTTCCTCTGGATCAAACGGCTCAACCAGCTTCCAGTACCGGGATCGCAAGTGTTCCTGACATGTTTGAAACATTTCAAGCGCCCGCGATCAACCTTACTCCGTTAACAACACCGCTGACCACGCCTAATCCTCCGGCTCAAGGAGAAACAGTGGATGCCTCCTCCATTTTTGGTCTTCTGAATCCGGAGATCAGTGAAGTTGTGAACGATTTCATCACTCCAATGGACAAGAATAAATGGGACGTGATCGAATTCCTGTTAAATGAAATACGGAAGAATCCCGTTGATGCATCCGCGATGCTAGACAGACTGACCAGGATCACTCCCGAAATGCGAAAAGATGTTCTCAGTCAATTATCCAGCCAGGGCGATCTGTCCAGAGTCATGTTCAAGATGTATGACAGTAACCCATCGATCATCAGCGGTTTCATGGTTACATTGATTGGAGATTCGAAAAATGATCCCCAGGTTGCACCGCTGCTATCAGAAGTCTATAAAACGATGTCCGTGAGAATTGGTGAGGCTCACGATACATCTCCCTTGAGACAATTTCTCCAATACTTAAGTTCTAAGAATGAACTGGGGTCGACTCCGCCCCAATTGATCGCGCAAATGGAGTCTGATTCTCTAACACACGGCAGAAGGATGGATCTGACCTCCTACTCCTTGTTACGTGAAGCGAACTACATTCGGCAAGGAGATCCCTCTCCAAAGCAAAAAGCTCACGATGATGTTATGGCAAAACTGGATTCCGTCCCAGTGAACGACCCGAACTACGAAAAATACATGGGGGACTATCCAATCTGGGGCGAACAACAATTGGTAAAAATGCTCACGGACCCCACTCAGTTCAGAAGCCGGATCCAGAGACTCGTGCAATACCCGGATGGCGCCGGCAGATTGCTTGCGAAAGTGTGTAAAGATGCGGCGAGTTCGTTGCAAAATCCGAATGGTCCGACGCAGCAAGATCTGCAAAATGTCATGGTGCAGGTGGCCGACGCAATGCAGCAACACTATGATTCTGGATCTCCCGGCGCAAAGCTTGATTGCGCGCACGCACTAAATGGACTCGCGTTTTACCTGGGAAATGGTCAGGACGGTGTGAACGTGTTGAGCACCTTGCCGCCCAACGTATTGATGGACCTTGCCGTAATCTCGAACGGGGGAATCAATATTGCTGTTTCAACGCAAGACATGATTAACCAGGCACTGGCCATCTCCAAGCTCAACTATCCGTGAGGAAAAAATGAATCTTGGTGAACTTTCTCGCGTTCCCGATAGACTCAATGTCGTCGAATCCGCTAGAGAATCGGTAGAAGCTGCCGCGCAACAGGCTGAATTGCTTCGGGAAAAGCCATCGATCGGCGACGCACAACGATATCTCGAAGAAGTTGTTTCTGATTTCCCGGACGTGCCACAGCAAGCTGCAATTCGAACTGCGGCGTTTTCGGAAACGCCCGTCGGTTACTTGAGCGCGGCAGGAACGTCTCGATCCGGATTCAGCGAAATCGTTTCCATGGATGACGTGCATCAAATTCTGCGAAATCCAGGGTTCGATTTCCAACGTGGTGTACAGAATTTTTTGCAATGCGGAATACGCGAAGCTCTAGGAAGCATCAAAGTCAATGCCGGTACGACGACGGCACAATCACCTCTTCCATTGCCCCTGGAACAATTGATTACACCGCAGCAACCTAAACTGACCGATCCTGAACTTCAACGAACGTTGCACGTCTTCAATGGAATGGTATCCGTTCTTACGAAAATGGAAAACGCAACAAATAACCTTAAAAGCGAGCTGATTCGCCACATGCGATTCTAGGAGTTCGGATGCCCGGTATAGACAAAAACAAGCTGGATAAGTTTCGAAGAGGAGAGTTGAAGTTTGTTCAGATATTCAATATCGACGCAAAACAGATGGCAGGTCTCCTTACTGTTGGTCACAACTTCTTTTCACAAGGCCGGCTGGAAGAAGCGCGATGCATTTTTGAAGGCCTCGCAGTTCTGGATCCTAAAAATCCTTATGTTCATTCGATCCTTGGAGTCATTCATCAAAGAATGCAGGAATACGACAAGGCAATCCTTCGCTTTAACCGTGTATTGCAACTTTTTCCGGATGATATCAGCACGCTTACCAATCGGGGTGAGACCTGCCTTCGCCTGGGAAAACTCGATGAGGGCGCGCGTGATTTGAAAAAGGCAGCCGCGTTGGACCCGCAAAAAAAACATCCTTCTGCAAACCGCGCGCGCCTGCTGGCGGCAATGGCCGTGGATCAATTCAAGTCTTCCAAAAGAAAACCTCTTTGAACTCATCTAATACGGTAGAGCTTCTCAAGACCTGCTATAATGGTACGAAGGAATTCTCATCAGCTGACCGAAAAGAATGAGGCTCGAATCAGGCACTCGCCTTGGTCCTTACGAGATTCAATCTCTATTGGGATCCGGAGGCATGGGAGAAGTGTATCGGGCTCGCGATACACGATTAAACCGATCTGTTGCCATTAAGATACTTCCGGAAGAGGCTTGTTCTGATTTGCAAAGATTAAGCCGTTTCGAACAGGAAGCGCGCTCGGCTTCAGCATTAAATCATCAGAACATCATCACGATTTACGATATTGGAAAATATAATTCGAGCCCTTTCATCGCCATGGAACTCGTCGAAGGGAAAACTTTACGGCAAATCCTTTCATCCGGTCCTGTTCCGGTTAAGGATATGCTCAACGTTGCGACTCAACTTTCGGAAGGGCTCGCCTGTGCTCACGAAGCCGGAATTGTTCACCGCGATCTGAAACCCGAAAACGTTATCGTAAACAAAGACGCTGTCGCAAAAATCCTGGATTTCGGACTTGCGAAACTCTGTAAAGTTGGAATACCCGGCGAGAATGCAAGCCAGATTCCTACTGCAGCTCACGAAACCGAATCGGGAATCCTGCTTGGAACGATTGGATATATGTCTCCGGAACAGGCAAGCGGGCAGCCCGCCGATTTCAGGTCCGATCAGTTCTCACTGGGAACCATCCTCTATGAAATGGCCGCCGGACGTTCCCCTTTTCGGCGGAACACGGCTGCGGAAACTCTAACCGCTATCATTCGAGAAGAACCCGAACCGATCGAATCGTTAAACGCAAAAGTTCCGGCTCCTTTGGAACGATTGCTGCGCCGATGCCTCTCAAAATCGCCGGCAGAACGATACGCGTCAACACGCGACCTGGCACGTGACCTGCGCGATCTCAAAGAGCATTGGTCCGCTTCTACAACACGCGTATCACAAACAGTACAAGCTTCACCCGTGCCAAAAAGAACGAGGATTCAACTCTATCTGCTGGCCATAACTTCCTTCCTATTGCTCAGTCTACTTATTGGATTGTGGATGTTGCGGCCAGAACCGACACCGCCAGCAGATTCCTCATCCATTCGTTCCATTGCCGTTCTGCCTTTTACGGAATTTGGAAACCAGAAACAAGAAGAATACTTTTCGGATGGAATGACAGAGGCTTTGATTACAGAGCTCGCCAAGGTTCCGGGAATGAAGGTGACTGCGCGTAACAGTGTATTTCAATACAAAGGACGCAATGTGAATGTCGGACAAGTTGGAAAAGAGCTAGGAGTAAATTATGTTTTGGAAGGCAGTCTGCAGCGTTCCGGGGACCGCCTGCGTGTCCACGCGCAGTTGATTCATACTCGAACAGGGTACCATCTTTGGGCGGAACGATATGATCGTAGCGCGGCGGATCTGTTCGGCGTTCAGGACGACATCTCCAAACAAATTGGTTCCGCATTGAAATTAACCCTGTCGGAAACTCCGGCAGCAGAGAAGATACGTCCTACTGAAAATTTAGAGGCTTACGACCTGTATCTACGAGGCAAATATCTACTGAATAACATCAGCGAAGAGGACCTCAACCAGGCAATCCCACATCTGGAAAAAGCGATAGCACTCGATTCTCAATTTGCCCTGGCGCACGCCGCTTTGGGGAATGTTTATCGGCAAAAATTTTTTTTTGTAGAACCTAAAAAAGAATGGGAAGAGAGAGCCTTCGTTGAAATCGAAAAGGCAATTGTATTGGATCCAAATCTTGCCGAAGCCTATGCAGCGCGAGGTCGTCTGATTTGGACTCGCAAGAACAATTACCCTCACGAGAAATCAGCGGACGATTATAAGAAAGCAATCAAGTTAGACCCAAATCTGGCTGAAGTTCATGTCTACCTGGGAGGCATCTATCACCACGTCGGTCTCGTGGAAGAAGCACTTCAGGAAGTGACGACTGCGCTCAAACTCGATCCGACAAATTCGCTTGGACGCAGTAACCGTGTGATGGCTCTGTTTTTTCATCATGAATATCAGCAAGCTCTTTCGGCCTCTGAGCAGAGTCCGGGAGATGAAATCTGGCGTGCTTTAAGCCTTCTTTATCTGGGGGATATCCAGAAGTCAGCAACAGTGATGAAAGAACTGCTGCAAACAGAGCCGCAACGCCGGTCGTTGGTGAGGGTTTGGGACGCGTCATTCCTTCATAGTTGTTATGCGGCACTTCTGGCGAAAACGGGAGATAAAGCGGAGGCTGAAAAACACATTCGTATGGCTATTGAAAAGGACCGTGGCTTAGGACATTTTCACCATTCCGAATACAACATCGCTTTGGCTTATGCGCTAATGGGAAAAACTGCGCCGGCTATCGAATGGTTACAAAAGACAGGAGATCATGGATTTTCCTGCTATCCCTTTTTTGAAAAGGATCCCCACTTGAAAAACTTGCATGGCCAGCATGAATTCGAGACGTTCTTAGAAAAAATGAAACAGCAAAGAAACTATTATCGCGCTAAATTGTTAGTTAAATAGTCCGACTATGTAAGTAGGTAAACAAAAGTAGTGCGGGCGTCCCGCCTGCAGAACGCCGCGCAGACGAGACGTCCGCGCTACTTTGCTTCAAGATGCCGGTTGAAGAAATCGAGAGTAGCGTGGAACGTTCGGAGCCAGTTCTTGTGACGCAGCAGATCATGAACTTCATCCGGAAAGATCAAAGTTTCCACAGATGCTTTTCCTTCTTTGCGTAACCTTTGCACGAGATCCGTCGTTTCGATGAAATCCACGTTCCGGTCATCATCTCCAATGATGAACAAAACGGGCGAGGTCCACGTTGCAACATCCGCAACGGGCGATGAATCAAACGCCCTGCGCATCATTTCATCGCCACGGATTCCCCAATCTTCCGCGCCTCGCAGTTTCGCTCTTAACGCCCAATCGTGAACCCCATGCAAATCCACGCCTGCCGCAAATAATTCCGAATCACGCGCAAGTCCCAGCGCTGTCAGATAGCCACCATAAGAACCGCCCCACAAACCAATTCTGTTCGCATCGATATCCGTCCGTTTTTGGAGGAGTCTGGCAGCTGCAACGATGTCCTGATATTCAGAAGCGCCGTACGGCCCCTGATTCTCAGCGCGCCGGAACGCTCTGCCATATCCAATGCCGCAACGGAAATTAACGGCAAGCACAGCGTAACCATTTGCCGCTAAATACTGATTCATTCCGTATGCGTTGTGGTAGTAATCCATGTAGTGCCAGCCAGTAAGCATTTGTCGAATTGGACCGCCATGCATGTAGATGAGCGCCGGAAGTTTTGTCTTTGATCCTGATGGCAGGAATAGTTGTCCGTGAACTTCCGTCCCATCCATGGATTTGAAAATCACCTGCTGAGGCTCGACAAGTTCCTTCACCGGCACCGTTTCCAGCCGTTCCGGAGCAAGAAGCCGGGGATTTCCACCTGCCATCGGAATTGCAGCGGGAGCAGCAGGTTGTCTTGCTGTTGAACACAAAAAAATTACATTCGCGCCGGCAACCACAGGACTCCATTCAATGCCGTTTCCCTGCGTCAGCTTTTTCGGGGAACCTCCACCAACTGGAACCATCCAGAGATGACGCCGGTCAATATCTCCGCAGTTGGAGTTAAAAATCAATTGTTTCCGGTCCGCAGACAACAGAGCATGTTCTGTTTCACAGCCTGCTGGTGTCAACGAAATCTCTTTTCCACCTGCTGTCGAAACGGAGTAGATGCGAATCCAGCCGTCCGTTTCCCAGTAAAACAGAAGCCTGTTTTCCGCTCCCCACATCAGCGGTGAATTCGAATAATATTGTGCAAAGCCTCCAGACTCATCCGGCGATGTCCAGACCTTACGTCCGGCTCCGGTTTCCGCATCTGCGATCCAGATCGAAAATCTTGAAGTGGGTTCCCACGTTGCATCCGGCTCGGCTCGTTTTCCAGGAAACCGCAAGAATGCTATCTGCTTCGAATCCGCAGACCACACAGGCTGAAAATCCAGATCCACATCCGGCGAAAGCCACGTAATCTTACTTGTCGTTGGATCGTAAACGCCGATGAAATTATGATCATCGCGGAAACTGACGAAAGCCAACCGCGCACCATCCGGTGACCAGACTGGAAAAAAATTCTGACCGCGCGCATGCAACAATTGCTTCGCTTCTTTTGGATCCTGCATCGCCGCAGAATAAATTTGTCCGCTCTTTACAAACGCGATAGTCTTTGAATCCGGCGAAATCGCTGGAGAGGATCCCTCACCAATCCTTATTGGGGTTCCACCAACAATAGAAACAGCCCATACTTCCTGCTTGGCGCCCGCCGGATCACTATTCGGATTCGGATATTCTTGCTTCGAATTCGGATCGCCGCCGCGAACATACACGATAAACTCGGCATCTTTTGAAAATGTGAGCCCACTCAGCTCCTGCCCGTCATCGTCCTGATAATCCGTAATGCGCTGTGGTTTATACTCCGGCCCATCTCCAACCCAGATGTTCCGGCGTCCTCTTTCGTTGAACACCCAGGCCACGCGATCCTTTTCGGTTGCGCTAACCAGTGAGTAAGGAAATGGAGAACTCAGAATATCTTCGAGCTTCGGAGTTGCCGCAAGAAGAGATGAGAACAGAAAAATCAGTAGAGATGTTAATGCGGCTCGCTTCATTCACGCGAGTGTAACATTGCGCATCTTAAAAGAAAATGGCTGCAGTGCAGCGGTTTCTGCCTTGCAGCCTTTCGAACGCAATAGTTCTTTACGGACGAATTCGGATACCGCCCCAGAACATGTAGTTGTTGCCGATGTCATCCATATCTTCAAATGGCGCGCGTGCCTCAAACGCAATCTGAAGTTTTTCCGGACCCACACCGAACTGAACGAGAAGAGCAACCGTACGCTGATCTTCGTTATTCAAATCCCAGAAACTCACGCCGCCTCCCACGTAACCGTGTTCGAAAACAGCGTGTACTGCCGCATCGATGAATAGCGTATGATCCGAGTCTTCATTACCATCATCGTCTTCGTCGTCACCACTGAAAGGATCATCATCGTTCCCATCGTTATCATTGTCTCCGATAACAAATTTTCCGCCGATAGACAGCTCTGCTTCGACGTTGTCGGAAAGGCGCGGCAGAATCCCTCCTTTTACTCCCAGGATGGTTTCACACTCAGCTCCGAGGAATAAGTCATTGTCAAAATCCACTCTTCGTTCTTTGCCAAGGAAACCGGCAACAAAGAAGAGTCCTGGTCCTTCCGGTTCCACTTCCGGTTCTGGTGCCGGAGGCGGTTCAGGCACAGGTGCCGGTTCTGGCGGTGGAGGAGCTGGTGGCGGCGGAGGTGGTGGAGGTGGCGGAGGCGCTGGTTTTTCAATCACTCTTTCTTCCAGCCAAAAATTGCTGCAAATTTTCGGCGCGTAGAAACGCCATCCTGTGCCTCCTGATTCAAAATCCACGTAATAAGCTTCAAAAGGAGGCCCTTCATAAAGCACATCGATCATGGCATGCGGACGCCCCGCCTTGCGAGCCGCCATGAAACGCATTTGCGTTCCCGTTGAAATCGTTGTTTCTGAAAATGTTCCAGTGTCCAGGGCGTTAAGTAAATCCTGCGGGTTCCCGGACCAGCGAGCCCGCGCCAGAACTTGCTGGATGTCATCTCTCCTGACCTCCAGCATCTTCTTCAAGTCATCCGGTGTTTTTATATCGGGACTATAGAAAGCCGTTTTGGGATCTCCTAGTTTACGAACCCGAACAACTGCTTCCGATAGCGACGAGAAGAGGAAAACGAACAAAATCGCAAAGCTCAAGCGTGTTATCTTCTTGCTCACGGTTGTACTCCTATTTGTCCTGAAACCTATTTCCCGTTTGACCATTGTCAAGATCCCTCCAGAGATATTTTGTATGTATGATTACACCGATGAAACATACCAAAATCCGAATCGGCGTGAGCCTATGTCTTCTTGGAGAAAGAGTGCGTTATGACGGTGAACACAAACGGGACCCATTTCTGACGGAAATTCTAAGCCGGTACGTGGAATGGGTGCCTGTATGTCCCGAAGTGGAAGTAGGAATGGGCGTCCCACGTGAGAGTGTTCAACTTGTAGAATCTGCTTCGGGAATCAGGATGATGGGTGTCCGTTCGAAAAAAGATTGGACCGATCCGATGATCCAATTTTCATCGTGGCGCGCAAAGCAGCTTCAAGGATTGCACGCATTCATTTTCAAAAAAGATTCTCCCTCCTGTGGAATGGAGCGGGTCCGCATACATTCCAGCAAAGGAGTAAAAAGAAAAGGCCGGGGAATTTTCGCGGACACTTTCATCCGGATGCATCCCTTGCTTCCTGTTGAGGAAGAAGGAAGGCTACAGGATCCAGTCTTAAGGGAAAATTTTATCGAACGAATGTTCTGTTATGCGAGGCTAACGAATCTATTAGCAGCCTGCGGCGCGCCCCATGATCTGGTGGCTTTCCACAGCAGACATAAAATGACATTGCTTTCCCACAGCCCTGAGGATTATCGCGTTCTCGGAAGAATTGTTGCTCGCGCGGGCAAACTCACAAGCCAGGTGTTGCAGAAGTACAGTAGTTGTTTCATGAACACTTTAAAAAGAAGGGCAACTCCGCGTAAACACGCGAATGTGCTTCAACATTTGATGGGTTTTCTGAAAGAATCGCTCGATACGGACGATAAACAGGAATTGGTCTATCACATTGAAGAATACTGCAAAGGAAATCTACCGCTGATCATGCCTATAACCTTGCTAAAACACCACTTCCGCAAGCACCCGAACGCCTGGATCCAGCAGCAAGTTTATCTGGATCCCTACCCCGCGGAGTTGATGCTGCGAAATCACGTTTAGATCCAGGCACGTTTGACGTCTTTGGAAAAAAATGCGAATATAGTCTGACTAGTATAACCATAATTTTTGCGAGGAATCTATGGATACATGGCAACTCCAAGAGGCAAAAGCCCGCTTAAGTGAGCTTATCAAAAAAGCTGCCAAGGAAGGACCGCAGAGAATCACGGTTCACGGCGCTCCGGTAGCCGTTGTGATTTCGAGTGACGAATATGAACGGCTGAAAAACCCCCCTGGAAGTTTTGTAAAGTTCATGCGCCGTTCGCCGCTTTACGGACTGAGGCTTAACCTCCAGCGGGAGCAAACATTAAGCCGAGACATCGATCTCGAATGAGTTATTTGCTGGATACCAACATCGTATCGGAAACGATTCGTCGCCGACCGAACAGAACGGTGATTTCGTGGCTCGATCAGATTCCCGGCGAAGCACTCTTTGTGAGTGTTCTGACACTCGGTGAAGTTCGAAAGGGAATCGAATCTGTCGGCGATAGAAGACGACAGGAAAAACTTCGCGTTTGGCTCGAGCATGAACTTCCGGCATGGTTCGAGGGGCGAGTCCTTGCCGTAGATCTTTCAGTGGCAGATCTCTGGGGGCGGCTCCTGGCAGAGATCCGCAGACCTGTTCCTGTTATTGACAGTCTTCTCGCCGCGACCGCACTGCGTTATGAGCTGCGGCTTGTAACACGCAACTCCGGGGATTTTCAGTATCCTGGTCTCAAAGTAATTAACCCCTGGTTGGAAACTTAAGAAAGATTTTTTGCCTTCTGCGAAGTTTGGATCACGAAGGAATGGTCCGGTGTGTAGCACCGGACCGGACCATAAAAAGGAAGATTAATCCTTCTTCTCTTCCTCAACTACAACAATGGGAGTGTCAAGTCGAAGGATAATGTTCTTCTCTTTGCCAGCCGTGTCAAGTTTCAGAGTAACCTCCTCGTCTGGCACAAGAGTTTTTACTTCGATTACGTTTCCATCTCTATAAAACGTGGTCGTATCGTTGAAAACATAGATCACGTTTTCTCCGGTCGTGGCGTCCCGAAGCGTAATGGCCTTTTTCTCCATTTCGACTGAAACAATTTTTCCTGTAATTGCATCTGCCTTAATTTTTACCTTTTGTTCATCGTCAGCAGATACGAAAGCTATTCCCACGATTGCGAGTATGGATAGAGTAAGCACTAATGTTTTTAGCATTTGAAACACCTCCGAATAGAAAGTCGCAATCTTTACGATTTTCGCATTCGTGGATATAACAAAAATTTGTACCATTTCGGACTACGAGAAAATTTTGACAAGAAATGCTTTACAGGTTGGAAATACTTACTATGTGAAAGATGCTTTCGTTCTATCCGATTGCTAAGATTCTTCGGCTCAAGTTCACAGCGGTTCTGGCTCTCCTTTTTCTCCTGGCCGGTTGTGCGCATAAGGCTCCCGCTCCGCAGCCAAGACTTCCTGCGCCGGAAGTTATTCCGGTACCGTCGCCTCCGCTTCCGGTTTTGGAAACATTGCGACCAGCACCCGATCGCGTTGCGGAGTTGCGCGCGCGGCTGGACCGTATCATCGATTCATTTGAATTTCAAAACGCGTTGTGGGGTATCAAGATTGTCTCACTGGATAGAAATGAGATCTGGTACGAAAGAAACACCCGGACAATGATGTTGCCGGCATCGAACATGAAAATTGTAACGGCCGCTGCCGCTCTGATCAGGCTTGGGCCCGATTTTCGTTACGAGACCAGAATTGAAACGGACGGTCAAATTGTAAATGGAAGATTGACCGGCAACCTGATTGTTGTTGGATCCGGCGATCCGGCGATTTCATCGCGAATGCAAAACGGCAATGCACTGTCAATTTTCCGGGATTGGGCTGAAGAGCTACGCGCGCAGGGCATCCGCAGAATCGACGGCTCAATCATTGGTGTCGATACATATTTTGACAATCAACGGATTGCCGACGGCTGGCCGGCACACGCCTTAAACGCTCCCTACGCTGCTCAGGTTTCCGCTCTGCAATTTAACGACAATGTCATTGCTGTCCATGTCAAACCCGGCAGAAGAGGGAGGCTCGCCTCCGTACGTCTTCATCCTCACAACCGTTACCTGCGCCTGCAAAATCGCGTCGTCACCCGCTCCGGCCATTCCAACCGGTTTGTTGCTTACCGCCAGGACAATAGCAATATCATCATTCTGCGGGGAAGAATCGGCACAAGAGATCGAACGGATGTAAGGTACATTACGGTGCATGAACCGGCAGGCTATTTTGCAGCGGTGTTGAAAGAAACGCTGGAGAACATGGGCATTCGTGTTCGTGATTCCAGACGCGCTTCGAAAGAAGAAGCCGACTCAATCATAAGCAATCCCGGTCAGTATCGCATTTTGTTCACACACTCCTCCCCTCCTTTAGGAATTATCATCACGGAAATGATGAAGAGCAGTCATAACTTGTTTGCGGATTCAATCGCAAAAACGATTGCCGCGGTTGACAATGAAGAAGGAAGTTTCCAGGGCGCTGAAAAAGCAATCCGGGAAACTTTAGCTCCGTTAGGAATCAATCCTTCGGAACTGGTCATGGAAGACGGCTCAGGACTTTCCGGCTACGATTTCGTCACCCCAAATCTGTTGGCTCAAATTCTCGTTGGAATATATAAGGGACCTCTGTTTCCTTATTTTTATGATTCGTTACCGGTTGCAGGCGTAGATGGAACTTTGAAAAACAGAATGGTGGGGACCTATGCTGAAGGCAACGTCCGCGCAAAAACCGGATTCATAGGCGGCGTTCGCTCGCTATCCGGCTACGTTAAAACCAGAGACGGTGAGCGCCTGGCATTTGCGGTCATCGCGAACAATTTCAACTTTTCCCTCAGAGGAATGGATGCAGCCCAGGAGGAAATCTGCCTGGAACTTGCAGATTTCAGCCGAAAATAAGACTAGGGAGCGCAGGCTGAGCTTGTTGAAAAATCCAGAGACTGGCAGTCCCAGTTGGAGCGCGGGCATCCTTGCCCGCAAAATGCTCGTCGAGCGATCAGGTTTTTGCGGACTGGAAGTCCGCGCTCCAACTGATTTTTCAACAAGC